>JAVBKP010000091.1:0-8042 GCA_031553975.1 Anaerovoracaceae bacterium
ATAGAGAAAAAATATTGGGAATCTACGAAGAAGCCATAAAAGAAAAATACAGGTTTTTTTCTTATGGAGATGCTATGATGCTGGTTTAGAGCAGAATGGCATCTCCAAGGGGCCCTGAACATCCAACTGTAAAGCTGCGGAGTAGCATAAGAATGAGGATGTTTGGGGTGATGCTATGTTTATACAATAAATATTGTGTACAATATAACCTACTACATCACTTGAAAACAAATGAAAGAGAGAATTAAAAACGAAATGAAACACGCAGTCACCTATACATTAAAAAAGAAAGATAACAAAACAAAGGCAAGACGTGGAGTGCTTCACACACCACACGGAGACATACAGACACCTGTATTCATGCCTGTAGGCACCCAAGCAGCTGTAAAGGCGGTGAAGCCGGAGGAGATTAAGGGCATGGGCGCAGGTATTATATTATCAAATACCTACCATCTATATCTTAGACCAGGCCATGAACTGATCAAAGAAGCAGGTGGATTGCACAAATTCATGAATTGGGATGGAGCCATTCTAACGGATAGCGGTGGATTTCAAGTATTCAGCTTAGGGCCACTTCGCAAAATCTCAGAAGAAGGTGTAGAATTCCGTTCCCACGTGGACGGGTCAAAGCACATGTTGACACCAGAAAAAGTCATGGAAATAGAGAATGCCCTAGGGTCAGATATTATGATGGCCTTTGATGAGTGCGCTCCCTACCCAGCAGATAGAACCTATGTGAAAAACTCCCTAGAGAGGACCAACAGGTGGCTAAAACGCTGCAAAGATGCTCACCACAATACAGATCACCAAGCTTTGTTTGGAATCATGCAAGGCGGGATGTATCAAGACCTTAGAAAAGAAAGTGCAGACTATATCGTTGGGCTGGATTTGCCAGGCTACTCTATCGGAGGGCTATCGGTGGGAGAGCCAAAAGAGTTGATGTATGAAGTGCTGGACTATGCAGTGGATTATCTGCCAGAGGATAAACCTCGTTACCTCATGGGGGTTGGTAGCCCTGATGCGCTATTTGAGGGGGTTGAACGTGGTATCGATATGTTTGACTGCGTACTGCCTACACGTATTGCCAGAAACGGTACAGCCATGACATCTACTGGCAGTGTGGCCATCAAGAACGCAAAATACGAGAGAGACTTCTCACCATTAGACTCAGAATGTGATTGTTATTGTTGTAAAAACTATTCTAAAGCATATATTAGACATATGTATAAGGCGAATGAAATCATGTCCTCCATGCTTTTATCCCACCACAACCTTCATTTTTTAATCAAGATGATGGAAGGGATTAGAACATCTATCGAAGAAGACAGATTCTCCGCCCACAAAAAAGAGTTTTTTGCAAAATATTATGGAAAATAGAAAATATTAATAAGTTTGCGCAGGAGGTAAAATTTGAAAAAAGGCGATACAGTACAAGTATACATTGAAAAGGATAAATACCCCAATACGGGCATAGGCTACGTGGAAGGTCGCAAAATCGTCATTGAGGACTGCTTTATAGGGCAGGGGATTGAGGCTCAGATCCAAAAGAAAAATGAAAAGCGTACTCTTGCGAGAAAAGTCGGTGTTATTAAAAAAGCTGACTATGAGCAGGAGCCCTTTTGTCCACATTATGGACTTTGCGGTGGTTGTATTTTTCAAGTATTACCCTATAGCAAGCAGCTTGAACTAAAGGGCAGGGAAGTTGTCAATCAGCTAAAACAAAATAATGTACAATGTGAGAGCTTTTTAGGCATAGAAGGCAGCGTGAGCCAGTTTGCCTATAGGAATAAGATGGAATACACCTTTGGAGATGTAGAAAAAGGCGGAGAAATGGCTCTTGGCATGCACAAAAAGAACAACTACATGAGCCTTGTCACGGTAGACCATTGCAAATTAGTAGATGAGGACTTTAACCTGATTCTTAGGACTGTACTTGGGTTTTTCAAAGAGAAAAATCTGCCGTTTTATAACAAAAAAAGCCATGAAGGGTTGCAGCGAAATCTCATTGTGAGAAAAGGGCAAGCCACTGACGAAATACTTATTAACATAGTTACTAGCTCCCAGTTTGATTGGGACAAAACAGACTTGGTGGAGAGACTAAAAAACCTTGAAAATACAGGCGATGATGATAAAAAACTCAAAGGCAAGCTCAAAGGTATCTTGCATACAATCAATGACAATGTGGCAGACAGTGTAACCCCTGATCGTATCTTGACCCTTTGGGGAGAAGATTATTTTTATGATGAAATACTTGGCCTCAAGTTCAAAATATCTCCCTTCTCATTTTTTCAAACAAATACACTTACAGCAGAGAGGCTATATAGTCAAACCCTTGAATTAATAGGGGATATAGATGGAAAGATTGTATACGACCTATATTCTGGGACGGGAACAATTGCTCAGATAATGGCATCAAAGGCAAAAAAAGTAATTGGTGTTGAGTTAGTAGAAGAGGCCGTAGAGGCCGCGAAAATCAACGCGGCACTAAACAATTTGGATAACTGTGAGTTTATGGCAGGTGATGTATTTCAAGTCCTAGATAAGCTTACAGCTACGGATGATCCTGCAAATCTACCAGACACCATTGTAGTTGACCCACCAAGGGTTGGCATTCACCCAAAAGCCCTAGAAAAAATACTAAGCTACGGCGTAGAGCAGATTGTATACGTATCGTGCAATCCACAGAGCTTAGGAACCAACCTAGCCGCCATGCAAGAAGCAGGATATGCAGTAAAAGCAGTAAAGGTTTTCGACCAGTTTCCACATACGAAGCATGTGGAAACTGTAGTAAGGTTAAACCGAAAACCGTAAGATTTTATTAGAAATTAAGAAACAAAGGATGAAAAATGCAAGAAAATAAACTAAATGATTTAACAGAAGGTGATATTGTAAAAAAATTATTGTGGGTGGCTGTGCCTATTATGGGCACCCAACTCATACAGATGACATATAATCTGACAGGCATGTTTTGGCTAGGTCTGGTTAGTTCTGATTTGGTGGCCGCCTCAGGGACAGGAGGGCTTTTTATATGGCTGTCCATGGCATTTCTGCTCATTGGGCGTATGGGAGCAGAAATCGGTGTCTCCCAAAATCTAGGTAGAGGAGACACCGAGGCGGCCAAGTCCTTCTCCCAAAATGCTACTTTGATAGCGGTGGTTCTTGGGGTTTTGTATGGGTTACTGCTTGCTGTAGCCAACGTGCCCCTTGTGAGTTTTTTTAATATAGGTGATCCCTATGTAGTCAATGCCACAGAGGATTATCTGAGAATTATGGGCGCATTTATGCCATTTTTCTTTGTAGGAAATGCCATGCTAGGCGCATTCAATGGTGCGGGCAACTCCCGCATGTCTTTTTATTGTACAACAGTAGGGCTAGTACTAAATATGGTATTAGACCCAATTTTCATCTTGTGGTTTGATTGGGGCATCAAAGGAGCCGCCTATGCGGCAGTAATAGCCCAAGCTGTGGTATGCACTATGTTTTTTATCGCCATCAAAAAAAGCAAAGGGCGGCCTTTCACAGAGTATACGTATTTCAAAAAGCCAGATTTGGACAAAATAAAACAAATATTCAAGTGGAGCACGCCAATAGGACTTGAGAGTATGTTCTTCACGTTGCTAACCATGATTGTGTCAAGATTTGTAGCTGAATTTGGTGTAGATGCTATGGCGGTGCAAAGAATTGGCGCCCAGATAGAATCCCTATCATGGCTCATAGCAGGAGGCTTTGGATCTGCTGTAACCGCCTTTGTAGGACAAAACTATGGGTCAGGCAAATGGGACAGAATACATAAAGGTTTTAGAATTTCATCGGGATTGATGACGGTATACGGTGTGGCCATCACATTGATTTTATTCTTTGGAGGCAAATATTTATTCTTCATATTTGTCAGAGAGCCAGAGATTATTGCCATGGGCGCAGATTATCTGAAAATTCTAGCTGTTTGTCAAATCGTGGCTTGCTTAGAAGGGGTAGGGTCTGGGTCCTTTAGGGGAACAGGGCGTACAATGCCTCCATCCATTTCAAGTATTATATCCAATGTGATTAGAGTACCACTTTGTTATTGCCTAGGACAAACCTCACTTGGCCTCAACGGTATATTCTGGGGTGTAGCAATATCTGCCTTTATTCGTAGCTCCGTCATCTACGTTTGGTATTATTTATCCGCTAGAAAGGGAAAAAGCTGGACGAAATAGAGTAGATTGAAATAGATTAAATATAGAAAAGGATAAAGACGCTAAATAGCGTCTTTATCCTTTTCTACACCGTTAGGGGTCATTTTTACACTAAATGAAAATACGGCACCTTCACCAAATTTACTTTCTACCCAGATTTCCCCACCTAACTGTTCCACAATGCTTTTGCAGATAGAAAGTCCAAGGCCGCTGCCTGATTTTTTTCGGCTTTCCCCGCAGTAGAGGCGATCAAAGACATGGGGCAAGTCCTTTTCTAAAATCCCATTGCCCATATCCGCCACAGAGAAAATGCAAAACCCTGCCTCCTGCCTTGCAGTTAAACAAATCTCTCCAACCCGGGTATGGAATAAAGCATTGGAGATTAAATTGTCAAAGACTTGAATGATACGCTGTTTGTCGGTGAGCAGAGTGCCTACAAACGGGCTGATAGAGAAAGAAATTCCTTGTTTTTGACACAAACTGTTATACTCACCATAAAAAGTATCAAATAGGGCAGGAATATCTACCAAATCATGTTTGAACTTCAACTCTCCCGTGCTAAGATTGTTTAAGTCTATCACATCTTCTACCATTTTTTCCAGCTGGGCCGTACGGCTAATAATTCGACCAAGGACTTTTATATCGCTAAGGTACAGGTCGCTTTCAGACAAGATGTCCGCAGCACCTCTGATAACCGCAATAGGTGTACGAAAGTCGTGGGAAATATTCTGAAAGAGGGTGTCTCGAGATTTCTTTTCATTTTCTAGTGACAAAGTCATTTCTTGCAATTTTTCATTTTGAACAGCCAGCCTGTCAGTTAGGTCAGTGAGCTGGGTGTTTTCGTGGGTTTGCCGGACCATATACAGCACGACAAAATACGCCAAAAATGAACCAGCCATCATAATGAGATGAGTCACTAAGTATTGCCATTGAGATATGGTATCGATAAGGAACGAGCCCGTAGAAATCACAGTGAGAGAGAGAAAAGTAGTGGGAATCAACCACAAAATACGCCAGGAGGGTATATCAGAAAATCCTATGACAGGCCGTACATGTTTTCGCAAAAACCAGATAAAAAATGGGGTTACTAACAGCAACATTAACAGCTTAATCATGGATTCAGGAACAGAATATAAAATTGAAAAAGGAGCTGGATACATTCTGGCTTGGATAAAATGACTGATGCTGGCCATGTTGTATACATAACTACAAACAATAATAAAAACAAAAAGTAGCTTATGGATATGGACTTTGACAGTGAGCATGTAGATGATAAAAAAGAAAAAAAGCATGAGAACACTGCATATACCCCAAAGCACATTGGTATTCAGTGGGGAGTTTACATAAATCACCGCTAGAATACCAGTACATAACATAGCCAGAGTAAGGATTACAAAAAAATAACCTTTGCTGATGGCAAGTCGATTGGTGAACGGAACATAGCAAAGGCAGGCCGAAGGCAATACATCGACAAAAATACCAAAAATAATTCGAAGATGATCTAATAGCATATCCATACCATACTCACTTTTCTTCCTGCGCGCAAATCACAGGCTCGGGAGGATATAAAAAGGAGTAGCCCACACCTCTTACTGTTCTGATAAAATTCAGGCGGCTGGCTAGTTCTAGCTTTCTGCGGACCGAGCTCATATGCTGGGCTACAATAGAGATGGCAAAACCTTGTCCGCCCCAGATTCGCGCATAGATGGCCTCGTAGGTTAGTACAGTGCCTCTTGCTTGAATTAACGTGGTTAGCATAGTGAACTCACGTGGCGTGAGCAATATAGGTATGTCATGAACGGAGACAGAAAGAGTATTGGTATTCACAGAAAGCGGGGCCAAGGTGAGAATACCATTCAGCAAAGAAGAAGACCGGGTTAAGATGCTCTGAATACGCAGGGACAACTCTTTGATGCTATAAGGCTTTTTCATGTAATCTGCCCCTAGAGCAAAACCATTTTCGATGCACCAATCATCACTTCTAGCAGTTAGGAACAAAATAGGCAGACGTTTTATCCTCATCATCTGGGGTACCAGCGCAAAGCCATCAATATCAGGCAGACCCACATCCAGCACCACAATATCTGCTTGGGAGACTAGTGCAAGGGCTTCATTGCCACTGCCAGCAGCCAGCACCCGATACCCCTTACCCGCCAAATATTCCGTATTGTTGTCTAAAATATCCACATCGTCATCCACCAAAAGTACAGTATAATCGTGGATATCTGTTATTGTATCATTCATTTCCATACCAAAACCTCCGATTTTAATAGACATTATAAGATAAAACCACATAGGCATACAAGGACAATAAGTGAATTTTATAGAAACCTATAAAATTCCAACGTGTTTTTTTAGAAACCTATAAAAACAAACCGGATAGAAAGTGGTAAAATATGAATAGAGCAATTTACAATCTGCCACGAAGTTCTACTACTTTGCCCAAAATCAAAACAGGCAGTGAATCCACTTCATCATGTGTAAAAAATTCAATAGAGCCATTGTGATTAAACGGAGTTAAAAATATACCATGGTCATGTGTTAAGACTTTCTTGATTGTTACATCTTGGTCTTGGATTTGAACCAGGCCGATTTCACCAGAAGACAAAGTATGCTGTTTTCGCATAATGAGTACATCTCCTTGATAAAACCGAGGTTCCATTGAACTGTCGGGAACAAAAAATGCAAAGTGCTCACCTTGGATGGCGAGGGAAGATTTGATGATTTCATAATTTAAAAACTCGTCACTGAATTCGCTGTTCATAGTGTTATGAAAATCTTTTAACAGAGGAATGAAAATGCCTTTTTCATCAGGAAGATTAGAATATTCAGAGTGGCCGAGGAGATAGTCAATAGAGACACCAAAGATATCCGACATTTTTTTTAGGGAACTGATATCAGGCTCGAATTTTTCGTTCTCCCATCCCGAAAGAGCGCTTTGGGTAATATCCAATTTTTTACATAACTCAATTTGTCTAATATTGCTTTTTTTTCGTAAAAGTCTGATGTTATTCATTTGCAAGGTCTCCAAGTTATATAGAATTTTTATTTGTGTTGATAGTATTTACTAATTATATATTAGAATCGCTAATATATCAAGAATTGCTTACGTTTTATTGCTTACGTTTTATAAAAGAGGTGAATGTCATGTATCCAATCGCACAATTGCGAAAAGGCAAGAAAATTAGTCAAGTTGAACTAGCAAAGATGCTAAATGTAACACAAGGCGCAATATCCCAATGGGAGAATGGTGATAGTAATCCTGCTATTAATAAGCTACCACAGATCGCCAATGTCCTAGGGTGTACCATAGACCAGCTCTTTCAAAAGGAAGAAAAAAGGGCCTAAAAAAGACGTCATCGAAGAGCAAGAAAGCAGGAAAAAATGACTTACAAAAACTTAAAAGACACAAAAAACTTCAAGATACCGGATCTCATATGTAAATGTGGTTGTAATGGTATTCCAGACACCAAAGAAGTAGCCTTGCAAATGGAGCTATTGCAGAAAACCCGTGACCACTGGGAGAGGCCGTTGAAAGTAAAATGTGGATACCGATGCCCGGCTCACAATGAGGCGATGAAGGGGGTGGCTGGTTCACAACACCTTACAGGCATAGCCACAGACATTGCCATTCCACAGGAGATTATGGCGGCTAGCGGAGAGCTTAAAGAGAGGTGGCTAAAAAACATGCGCAGTTATTGGCATGGAATCTGTAGAGAAAAGGGACTAGGCGGCGGTGTTGGGTTCTATGATACGTTCATCCACGTAGATAGCCGCAAGATGCAATCTGATTTTGACTACAGGAAGGAAGTTAGAGGACAATCTATAAACTTTTGACTTGGCTTGACGCTCTTACATTTTAAGGGC
>JAVBKP010000119.1:0-15216 GCA_031553975.1 Anaerovoracaceae bacterium
TTATTGTGCATAATGGAAATTTAATATAATGAGAGGTATGATAGAAATGGAAATTGAAAAAATCAGCAATAGGCATATTTTATTTAAATATACCCTGCCAAAGTGGGATTTAAAATTACATCTTATTAGGGGGCAAAAGAATAATTACGTCATAGATACGGGGCTAGGCTCTGAAAGTGTTGCGCCAATAAAAGAATACTTGGGCAATGATGCTAAACCCATCATTGTCATTAATACCCATCACCACTGGGATCATGTTTGGGGTAATAATTGTTTTAACGATTGCGTCATTGTCTCTCACCGCCTTTGCAGGGAGCGAATGCTTTCAAAATGGGCTGAAATGATAGAAAAGAACGGCAAATTTATTCGCGGAGATGCTACCATGTGTTTGCCTAATCTAACATTCGAAGATACTATGTTTTTCCCAGAAGATAAGATTAGAATTTTCTATGCGCCTGGTCACACAACGGATGGTATCAACGTCCTCGATGAGGAAGAAATGGTATTAAATGTGGGCGACAATATTGGTGACAATATGGATGAGATTGTACCTGAATTAGAGATGGAAAAAAGTGTTTATTTAGAATCATTAGCAAAATATAAAGCATTAAATATAACCACCTGTGTTTCGGGGCACAATATTATCTTAGGAAACGAAATTTTTGAGGCAATTGAAAAGCAAGTGATGTCATAAGCTATATAGAAAAATCGCCTATGCAGCATCTTGCACAGGCGATTTTATTAAAATTCGAATGTTTCAGCTGGAGCGAATCCTTGAACATAGGATACTTTGCCATGCTCTAGGCAAAATAATGTTAATCCATTAGACTCTACGGTTGGGTAGACAGCTTTCACGCCTTCAGCAGCGCAATCATGTAGTCGTTTAATAATATCTGCATCATTTACAACCTTTGCATCTCCATAAATCCGGAAAGTGTATCCACTAGCATTGCAAATAAAGGCAACTGCTGGGTTTGATTGGATTTGTTTCCAAACAGGTTTAGCACATGAAGTGAAAAAATATACTTTGCCGTCTTCTATTGATTGAAGCTGCCAACCACGAACATCTGGCTTGTTTTGCTCATCCACCGTAGCGAAATAACCCGCTGTATGTACTGGTATCAACGATTGTAACTCTTTAAAATCCATAATAGAACCTCCTAAAATATTAACTGACAACAAGGGTTGTCTAAAATAATGATAGCAGAAGTTACTTGGTGTTGCAACCACCAAAAGTTTCATATCTGCTGTCTAAATAATCCACCTGTTTAGAATCGGTACCTTTGAAATAATAAAATAAAAGGTGATGCTACAAGCCATATTTAATAAAACCACCATAGGAACTGAAATAATATTGGGGAACAAATCTATTGTTATGCCAACTTTCGCAAATAAATATATAAAAAGCACATGAATCAGGTAGATGCAAAATGATGCTTTTGAAACATATGTCACAGTTTTTAGCCACCACTTTGTTGAAAAAGGCTTGGTTGTCATGATGAGACCAAAAATACCTATGGCCATGAAACATACACCAATGCTCATCCCCTCAAGAAAACTCAAATACCTACTTCCGCTATGCACTGACATATACCAAGTCCCTAAAAACCCAATGGCAAAACCAGCACAGAAAATTGCTATCCACCCTGATTTTTTCAGGGACATACGAAACTCGGCAATATAAAAACCTAACACAAAATATCCTATGGCAGCATAGGACATATTCATCAACCATTGCACCGGTATGCCTGATATATGATTGAGCGGCCAAAATGGTTTAAGGCTGGGATAGACGATACCTAGCGCAAACCAAATGATTAAAAAATAGTTTAGTGTATGCCTGCTTGCGTTTTGTACAAAAGTTTTGGTTATTGGTAAGAAGGCATATACAAGTAAAATTATGTGCAAATAATATAAGTGAAACTCTTGTCTGAACATCAAGATATTTTTAATTGCGTCCAAAAAAGACGAACCTGTAATAGCGGTTTGTTCATCAATTAGATGATACAGCTGATAAAACATGGCCCAAAACAACATAGCGACCACTATCCTCAGTATGTACTTGGCATATAGTCTTGAGATTGAAACCTCTTTTTTTGAGCTAAGAAACAGCACCCCTGAGCACATGAGAAATATAGGGACACTAGATCTTGTCAATGTGCCCCAAAACAAGCTCGATAGCCAGTCTATCGAACCTATGCTATCTGTTAATAAATTAGAAGTGTGTATGGTAATCACCCCAAGAATAGCCAATGTTTTTAGCAAATCAATGTGATAGTTTCTTGCATTTTCACCCATATATCCCCCTTGGTTTCTATACATTGTCCTGTAGACCGTCAAATGCATTTCGTAACTCTGCCATCAAAAATGCAATATCTTTTTCCTCTATCACAAGAGGTGGTTGCAGTGCAATCACATTTCTGCCGATTCCGTTTTTGCCGACAATAATTCCCACTTCTAGAAGTTTGTCCAATATTTTCTCCACTAGATCAGGCCGTGGGCTGCCGTCTGGGTCGCCTATTTCAATGCCTTGCATTAGTCCATGACCTCTTACAGCACGAACAAATTTTGGCATGTCCAGTGATAGTTTTTTGAGTTCATGATGAAGGATATTTCCTAGCGCAAAGGATCGCTTTACTAAATCATGCTCTTCTATATAATCCAGCACAGCCAGTGCCGATGCACAAGACACTGGATTCCCACCAAGGGTAGAGGCAGAAGGTTTTACAAAAGATGCTGCTATGTGGCTGGTGGCGCTATAAGCCGCTATTGGCACGCCATTCCCTAGTGCTTTTGCCATGGTCATAATATCCGGCACTACGTCAAAATGCTCTATGGCGAACATTTTGCCCGTTCGCGCAAAACCAGTCTGCACTTCGTCGATAATCATGAGTACATTATGTTTTTTTAGTAGTTTTTGTACTTCTTGAAAGTACCATTGTGGAGGTGGGGTAATGCCGCCGTTTCCTTGGATCGGCTCAGCTATAAATGCTGCTATAGTATTGCCATGCTGGTTTAATATTTCTTCCAAAGAGGCTAAGGATTTCTTGGCTGTTGACTCTTTATCGTCTCTGCCATATGGATTAGGTATAAAGTGAACACCTGCATAAAGCTCATCGTCCGTTCGCCACATAGGTATCCCCGTAACGCTCATGGTCAAGTTGGTCCTGCCATGTAGCCCACCTTCTATGGCCACGAATTCTTTTTTACCTGTATGTAAGCGTGCTAGCAACAAGGCTCCTTCGTTTGCTTCAGAGCCAGAGTTGCAAAAGAAAGTGGTATCAATATCTCCAGGTAACACCCCCGCCAGTCTTTCAGCCAACTGTACAACAGGTTCTGTTAAGTATATATTACACACATGCTGTAGCGTTGTGACTTGATCAATTATACGCTGCGTGATATAGGGATTTGCATGACCACAATTCATAACAGATACTCCCGCAAAAAAGTCTAAATACTTCTTTCCGTTCTCGTCATACACATACTGCATTTCGCCTCGAACCAATTGAGGCGGGTTGCTATAAAAATATCCTACACAAGGAACCATAAATTTTTTCCGTTTTTCGATTACATTATTACGACCAATATACATATTCTTCTCCTTTTTCACGTAAGGTGAATAGACCCATGATTAAATGGTATCAGACAATTTGCTAAATGTCAAAGAAAAGGAATGGTGGTCGCCATAGAAGAAATAATTCATAACATACACAAATTGATGTGGAGTAACACATTTATCTTTATTTGCCTTGCTACAGGGCTTTATTTTTCCCTTAGAACAAGATTTCTACAAGTTCGTCATTTGGGAAGGATGATAAAATATTTATTTGTAGGAACTGGCTCAAAGTCTGGAATCAGCTCCTTTCAATCCTTTGCCATGGGTCTTGCTGGCAGGGTTGGCACTGGCAACATCGCAGGTGTGGGGGCGGCCATTGCATTTGGGGGACCAGGAGCGATTTTTTGGATGTGGGCCATTGCCTTCTTAGGGGCAGGTTCTGCTTTTGTAGAGTCTACCTTGGGACAGATTTATAAAACACAAGGAAATGGCGAATATGTAGGCGGGCCTGCCTTTTATATTTCCAAAGGCACTGGACAGAAATGGTTTGGTGTTCTTTTCGCTCTTGTTACGGCAGTAGCACTGGGAATATGTCTACCTGGCGTTCAGTCTTATAGTATGACATCTGCCTTAGAGCTGGCTTTTGACGTGCCTAAATGGATAGCCGGTATTATCATTGTGGGCGCCATGTCTTTGGTGATTGTAGGTGGCATCAAGCGGCTAGCTAGTGTAGCTGAGGCCGTCGTGCCATTGATGGCAGGGCTTTATATCCTATTTGCCATGATCATTATGATTATAAAAGTGGACCAAGTCCCTGAAGTCTTTCGCTTGATACTTTCTAGTGCTTTTGGGAAAGACCAATTTTTTGGTGGTATGCTAGGCTCTGCCATCATGTGGGGTGTAAAGAGAGGGATTTATTCCAACGAAGCCGGTCAGGGCACAGGGGCTCATGCAGCAGCCGCCGCCGAGGTAGACCACCCAGCCAAACAAGGTTTGGTGCAAGCCTTTTCTGTGTATGTAGATACATTGTTTGTGTGTTCTGCTACTGCTTTTATGATTCTTTCCACCAATTGCTATAATGTTATAGATCATGCCACTGGAGCAGTGATTTATCAGGGTAGTATTCCAGAGGCTACAGAAGGCGGCAGTGCCGCCTTCACCCAGTTCGCTGTGGATTCTGTGTTCAGCGGACTGGGCACCCCCTTCGTGGCTGTAGCCTTATCCTGCTTTGCCTTCACAGCCCTATTGTCTCACTACTATATGGCAGAGACAAATGTTAAGTTTTTAACAAAGAATAAATTTGCCCGATATGGATTTGCTCTGCTTTTTTTAGCTGCTACGTTTTACGGCTCCGTCAGGTCCGCAGACCTTGCCTGGACATTGGGCGATATAGGTGTGGCCGCCATGGCCTATCTCAATATAGTAGCCATGTATTTGTTGCAACGTCCAGCTATTGCCGCCCTAAAAGACTTTGAGCGTCAGCTAAAAGCTGGCGCTCAAAAGTTCAACTTTAACCCACGCCGATGCGGCATAAAAGGTGCCGATTTTTGGGAGAAAAAAAGCTAATGGCTCAAAGGGGACGGTTCTCTTGCTTCCTACTATTAATAAAAAGATCTATGTCTTCAATAATATATTGTGGGGCAGTGGTGTGAAGTGCCACAGCTTTGACCTTTCATTTTCAAGCATTGCATACAGTTCTGAATTGCAAAATAGCAGATAATCTTACTTCATCCATTTTTTTCACCATCTAATTTATCAGCAGTGCCTGCGAATTTCAGATAGGATAAGTCTTTTTCCGTAGAAAAACGCAAAATCTAAGGTTCTTATTTGATGTAAAAGTCTAGGTTTGTCAACGATTACATTGCTACCATGAAACAAAATCATACGCATACCTCTATTTTTAAATCTATTATACCCCGAAGCCTTCATAGAATCAATTGAAATCAACATTCTGAATTAAAAACCCCCTGCCTAGTCGCAACCAAGCAGGGGGGATTGAATGTTTAATCTTACTGAATTTTCTTAATGCAATGGGCCAGGTCCGTCTTCTAATGCCTTTTCTTCGGCTCCTTCTGTTGTCCCTTCAATGGCTTTTGCCTCTTCGAGGCTTGCCTTAAATGTTGCTTCTTTTTCTTCGTCTTTGAATCCCCAGCTACGTTCTGGTATCTCTCTTCCCTCAACTACTGCAAGGAATTGATCTGCATCTAGGTTCTCACGTTCTAGTAACAAGCTTGCAATGGCGTGAAGTTTGTCAACATTTTCAGATAACAACTTCTCAGCGTCGTCATATGCCATCTTTAGCTTTCTGCGAATCTCATCATCTATTTCACCAGCAAGCTGTTCAGAGTAGTTGCTCTTGCTAGAAAAGTCTTTTCCAAGGAAAACTTCATCTCCATCACCATAGTTAATAGGTCCAAACTTTTCGTTCATACCATATCTAGTGATCATGTTTTTAACCATTCTCGTGGCACGCTCTAAGTCACTACCTGCACCAGTGCTAATATCACCTAATATCAGCTGCTCTGCTACCCTGCCTCCTAGCAACATCAGTAAATTCTTCTCTAATTCAGATTTTGATACATAATCCTTATCTTCCTTTGGAAGCATCATGGTAAAGCCACCAGCTCTTCCACGTGGTGTGATTGTTACTTGATGAACTGGGTCTGCATCTGGCTGCAAGTACGCGATCAGCGCATGGCCTGCTTCGTGATAGGCAGTAAGCTTTCTTTCCTTTTCAATGACAACCCGGCTTTTCTTCTCAGGGCCCATCATTACTTTGTTAATAGCCTCTTCCACTGCATCCATTTCGATTTTAACCCTATTCTTACGAGCTGTTAGAAGTGCCGCCTCATTTAGCATATTTTCAATATCAGCTGGGGTAAATCCTGGTGTTCTTTTTGCAAGCACTTTTGCGTCTACATCATCTGCCAATGGTTTGTTCCTAGAGTGGACTTTGAATATGGCCTCTCTGCCTTTGGCATCTGGTGTTCCAATGACCACTTGTCTATCAAAACGCCCTGGTCTAAGTAGCGCAGGGTCTAATATGTCAGGTCTGTTTGTGGCCGCTAAAATGATAATACCTGCATTATCTGCAAATCCATCCATTTCTACCAATAGTTGGTTGAGCGTTTGCTCTCTTTCATCGTGTCCACCGCCAAGTCCGGCCCCTCTTTTACGCCCTACTGCATCTATTTCATCAATGAATACAATACATGGTGCTGTTTTTTTCGCTTGCTCAAATAAGTCCCTCACCCTAGAGGCTCCTACTCCTACAAACATTTCTACGAAGTCAGATCCGCTGATGCTATAAAATGGCACCCCTGCCTCACCTGCTGCCGCTTTTGAGATATAGGTTTTACCAGTACCTGGAGGCCCCACTAACAAGATTCCCTTCGGGATTCTAGCGCCCAGTTGGTTGTATTTCATCGGTGACTTTAGGAAGTCTACCACTTCAAATAATTCTTCTTTTTCTTCTTCTAGTCCTGCTACATCCTTAAATGTAATTTTTTTAAGATCCTCTTCTTTGTGAAGCTTAGCTCTGCTACGTCCAAATGACATAACTTTGCCGCCGCCACCGCCGCCTCCAGCTTGACCCATCATCATGAAGAAGAATATTACCATGATCACAATCATCAAAAGAGTAGGAAGCATAGTCATAAGAATAGACGGTTGCTTAGGTGGCTCACCTACTTGCTTTATGTTTCCCGATTCAATTTGTGGGAAAACATACTTGGCATATACTGCATTCCATTCTATGGCTGTTGGTGCATATGTTACGAATTTAGTGCCTGACTTCAATTCGCCATTGATAGTGGTATCCACATTATTAATCGTAGTTACATTCCCATTGATGACCTCAGTTACGAATACTGAGAAGTCAACTTTTTTAATGTCTTCTGCTTGTTTGCCTTGGTATGCCCACGCCGTCACCGCAATTATGACAAATATTAATACATATATTGATAATTCTCTAAACCTTTTTTTCAAAGTAATCCCCCTTGTTTTATATTGATATTGTAAAATACGCGTTCAAATATATATTCTATCATTAATAACCCATTTCGTCTAGCAGTCTGCCTAAAATTTGTAGTCTTTCTCCTAAAAGTTCATCATCTTTTGCAAGCGCATCGGCGAAAAGCTTGATATCTTCATCTATCATGGGATTATCAGTGCAAATCTCTACTGTCATGGCATCCCCTTGCATACCAATCCTGTCAATCTGCGTATTGGCTTCATCATACATCTTAGGAAATCTATAGGCCTCCCTAAAATGAAGCTTTGTTCTACAAGCCAAAATTGCCAAATCCAGCACCCTGTGAAAAGGTAATTCTTCTGATTGTCTAGACCATTTTTCTCCTGTATATCTCCACACTTTGGCAGAAGCGTCTACTTTTCCTCTGTCATTCCATTGTGCCAATCCTACCGACAAACCTTTCGCATCAGAATTATAAGCATTTCTTCCATCTACGTTCTCATAGTTTTCACAAGTTATCACTGGTTTATGTTTTAAAGTTGTTGGAATTTTCATTTTGTCCTCCTTGTTTTACCCCAAAATCTGGGTATTTGGGGATCTTTTGGTTCTAAATGAATAGGCAACCTGTTGCCTATTCATTTAGAACCGTCCCCATTTTTTGTTTAGTTGATTAGTAAATTACTAATTTAAGTATATGGTATTTTTGCGTTGATGTCAATATGATAGCTTGTATATGTGTCTTTATAAAGGCAGTGGCTATTTTTGTTTAAATATGGTAAAATTTTTTTATCTAAATATACTAATTTTTAAAATCCGTGAAAGGATTTGTTGGTCAAAATCGTATTATTAGTGAATACACGAAAAGAGAGGTTTTGAAATGAAAAAAAGAGTAACGATTGCCGCCCTAACATTTACACTTGTGTGTCTTTCAGTTGTCCCAGCATTTGCTGGATGCCACGGTGGCGGATATGGCAGTGGCTATAACAGTAGAGCTTATTCACCCAATTATGTGAGTCCTGCTGCTATAAGTGGCTCTGCTATTATACCTGGTACAGGTCATTATTATAACGATGGACATAATCATCAAATGCATTTTTATAATGACGGTCATAACACTTGCTATAGAGGTTGGTAAGGTAATTATCCCAAATCAAGGAGCATGCAATGAAAACCGAGGCCGAAGCCACCAGAGCCATTGATTTGTACGGTGATACCATTCGTCGTATATGCTTTATGCATCTGAAAAACTATACCGATGTAGAGGACATATTTCAGGAAGTATTTATGAAATATGTCCTCTTTGATGTGCCTTTTGAGAGTCAGGCACATGAAAAAGCGTGGCTGATTAGGGTAGCTATTAATAGTAGCAAAGACCTGCTGCGAAATTTTTTTAGAAGGAATGTAACTGCCTTAGATGATAGCATGCTGACAGGGTTCACCATTGAGCAGGAGGATAAAGGCGTTCTTGAGGCTGTAATGAGTTTGCCTGTTAATTACAAAAATGTTATATATTTGTTTTATTATGAGGGATACTCCGCCGTTGACATTGCCAAATTGTTAAACAAAAAAGAAAACACTATATATACTTGGCTTGCCAGAGGTAGACAAAAACTAAAAGAAATGTTGGGAGGTGAGGAGTTTGGAAGATAATATGAGAAAAGCATTTGATGCCATACGGGCAGAAGATGCTTTAAAGCAAACCACATTAAGCCATCTAAAGGAAAAGGTTTTTGATCCCACGCCAAAGAGCAAAAAAATATTTAATACGCTGAAACCTCGCTTTTATGCTCGCATGATTGTTGCCACTAGTCTGGTCGTTCTGCTCTTATTCGTTGGTAGCTTTTCATATAACAGCTATTTTACAGCCTATGCCTATGTGGATATAGACATAAACCCTAGCATTGGGCTTAGCCTCAACCAGTTTGACAGGGTAATCTCTGTTTCTGCCTACAACGATGAAGGGCAAGATATTGTGTCGGCTGTAGATTTAGAACACAAAACATATGAAGATGCCACTAAACTATTGGTGGATCAAATTCACACCGCTGGGTATGCCCAAGGTGACGATGCACTTACTGTTACAGTCCAGTCCCCCGATGCTACAAAGCAAACTCATATCATTGAGGCCTTGCAAAAGGATCTTAGCTCTTGTGTGGAACAACATATGGTATCAAATGTGTCTGTTTTCCCAGTGGACTCTAGTACAAAGATGGCATCCCACAATCTCAATGTCAGTCCTGCTAGATACATGGCTGTGCAAGAGGCTAACGTTGTAGATCCTACCATTAATATGGAAGGATGCCGTAATATGAGCCTCACACAAATAAAGCAGCATCACACCAATGTGATTAATGCTCAAAATACAGATGATACACTACCTATCGGACCTACTGAAAGTTGCCAGAATATGCACAATGGCTCTTCCCACCACCACGACTAACATAAAAAAGACATATCTTATTGGTATGCTTACCTATATTTCATGTATTACGAGGTTAAAATGCCAAATATTTTAATAGCAGATGATAATGAGCAGATTTGCTCCATTCTAAGTGAATATGCCAAACGAGAGGGATACACGACATATCTTGCCCATGATGGTGAAAAGACGTTGAAAGTTTTTAATGCCGAAACCTTTGATATTATTCTTCTCGATGTGATGATGCCCAAAAAAGACGGATTTGAAGTGTGTAAAGAAATTCGCCAAGCCTCCAATGTGCCTATCATCATGGTTACAGCTCGTGGCGAGGACTTTGAGCGTATTATGGGACTTGACATTGGAGCCGATGATTATATCGTGAAGCCTTTTTCACCTGGTGAGGTAATGGCTAGGGTTAGAGCCATTCTTAGGCGTATTGGCACTAGTGATGAACCTTCAAAGAGTACTAGCATACACAGCAATAAGAACTCTAATACCTTCACGTATGATGACCTGACCATTAACCTCGAGGATTTTTCTGTTAAAATTGGTGAGCATGTTGTGACTTTGACCAAGAAAGAATTTGAGATTCTATGGGTACTGGCTACCAATCAAAATAAAGTGTTTTCTAGGGATAATCTGTTAGACAGCGTGTGGGGTTATGATTATTTTGGTGATAATAGGACGGTAGATTCACACATCAAAAGGCTCCGCGCAAAGTTAGATGAATACCAACACCCCACTTGGAGCGTCAAAACAATCTGGGGGGTCGGTTACAAATTCGAGGAGGCAGATCATGCGTAGTTTAGCGAAAAAAAGTTTTCGTTTGCCTTGGCATGAATGTTGTAAGGCAGCAGAAGAAAGTGTGAAGCTAGAAAAACTACGTCAGGATTTTATATCCAATATATCCCATGAGCTTCGCACGCCCATTACCGTCATGCGCGGCTCTCTAGAAGCCCTCTACGAAGGCGTCATCACAGATGAAGCAAAAAAACATGAATACATCGGGCAAATGTTGGCAGAAACCGTACATCTTCAACGCCTAGTAAATGATCTGCTAGACTTGTCCAAGTTGCAAAATTCAGATTTTAATATGGAAATGCTCCCACTAAATCTAAAAGATGTTGTGGGAGATGTTCTTCGCAGCATGGATAATATTGCCCAAAAGCGAGGTATTACATTGGAATATGAACCTATAGAAGGTGAATGTCCAATTTTGGGGGATTACAATCGTATTCGCCAAATGTTAATCGTAGTTATCGACAATGCGATCAAATTCGCCAACCCAAATAGCATCGTTCGTGTCAGACGCACCTGTAGCCCTAACGGCTGCGTACTTTCCATTGAAAATGAAGGTCCTGGTATCTCGCCAGAAGAATTGCCTTATATCTTTGAGAGATTTCACAAATCCTTGGATGAAGGCAACAAAAATGGCACTGGTCTAGGTCTTGCCATAGCAAAACAAATAGCCCAGCGCCACAATATTAAGATCAATGTTGATAGTAAACCAAATGGTAAAACCATATTTTCTTTCGTGCTGCCCTCTGCGACAGATCATCCTTAGACGATTGGCCTTACGGTGATTAGGATAAAATTCTTTGTATCCTCGTCAATTTTAAATCGTTCGCTAATACGATACCCCACAATCCAAACCACTTGACTACCCACGCATACCAGCGGTACTTGTCCTCTCATATCTGCTGGTATTTTTTTGTCTATAAAGAACTCTTTTAACTTTTGCGTACCCTCCATGCCTAGTGGTGATATAAAATCGCCTTCTCTACGGGTTCTTAGCACTGGGTCGCTTTCAAGCTTGTCATAGTCAAACACCTTGGTGTTTTCTGGTAACTCTTCCGGTTTTTCCGTCACGACTTCCCACTCCATGATATGGTCTTCGGTTCTACGGTCTTCTGGAATAGATGGCAGTAAGAACTCAATATCCTCATATCCAATTCGTAGTTGATAGCCATGAGGGAAATCCATCTTAGCAGATGTTTTGTCATCATAAATCAGCTTTATGGCATTGTCTAGATGAATCGTTCCAATACCCTGACGTAATCCAATCTTGGCGAATTTTCTAAGAATAATACGCTTTTGTATAGAAATGTGTTGTTTTCTAAATACACTCTTCCATACAGATTGTTTATTGATCATTGGCAATTCCCAGCCCGTCAAATTGTCTTTGAATACAATTTCGTCTGTCCACTCATATAGGGCATCTTTGTCCTCTTGGGCAATTTTTGCTAGTTTGCTAAGGTTTTGTATTATGTTGTCGCTGAAATTCTGTTGTATGAATGGTATCAACTCTAATCTGATCTTGTTCCTAGTATGTATTGCCTCTTCGTTGGTGGCATCCATTCTAGGTTCTAGCTTGTTGTCAATACAATACTTCTCTATCTCTGCTCTTGTTATGTCTAGCAATGGTCTGATGACTTTCTTGTCCCGCATATATTCAATGCCGGCCATTCCATCTGTGCCTGTTCCGCGAAGAATTCGCATGAGCAATGTTTCGGCTTGGTCATTTTGATTGTGAGCCACGGCGATTTTATCTCCACCAGCTGTATCCCATACCTCTTCAAAGGCCTCGTATCTAGCTTTTCTGCCAGCCTCTTCAATACTCATTTTCCAGTCTTTGGCCAATTCTTCCACATCAAAACTGTAGGCTCTACATTCGATGCCCAGACTGTGGCATAACTTCTCAGTATAAGTCTGATCACCGTCTGAGGCTTTTCCTCTTAGGTTGTGGTTCACATGGACCACCACAAGATCTAACCCGTATTCCTCACGCAATTCGTTGAGAACATGAAGCATACAAACAGAATCGGGTCCACCTGACACACCGACTATGATTCTTTCTCCTTGCTGAACCAAGTTGTGCTCGATAATTGTTTTTCTAACTTTTTGTAAAAAGCTCATATAACACACTCCTATATTAACATTATACGAGTTTTGGTGACCATATTTCAACTCTAATTTATTAATATTGCCACAACAGTCATGTCATCACGTTCTCGCTGTCCATATTTCATGGCGGCTTCTTTGTTGATCAGGTCGGCTATAGTCTGTGGATTCTTGCTGGATATGCCCCTGATGGTGTCTTCCAGCCATTTACACTCTAGATCATCTCTGTCAGCCTCTGTGATGCCATCTGATGCCATGATTACCACGTCACCCTTCGTTACCCTCACATCTATATCTTCCACCTGTATACGGTCTATTATCCCCATGGGCGGCGTAGCTTGTTTTATCGCTGTTACAATATCTCCTCGTTTTATGAACGCCATGGAAGCACCAATTTTGTAAAATTTCACCTTACTCTTTTCCAAATCTACCACCGCTAAATCTACAGTAGAGAATATCTCTTCTGTGGTTTTTATCAGAAGCATGGCATTCATAGCATTCAGGGCAAGTTCAACATCAAATCCAGCCCGCATGAAATCATATAAAGTATTGACTGTGAGAAAACTTTCTGCCCCAGCTTTCTCGCCACTGCCCATTCCGTCGCTAATGGCTATCATGTGCTGTGTAGCAGATAGCGGTTTGCAAAGGTGGCTGTCTCCCGAAACTTCTCCGCTTTTGGCTGAGCACGATACCGCTGCATCCATTCCAATGCTCCTGACCCTCTTCTCCAAGAACGGCTTGTCCACTTCTAGGTCATTGATCATCTTAAAAATAGACCTTGCTATGCCCCTAAACTGTATCGCCATAGCTTCCCTGCTACGCTCAATCTTCTTTTGCCATTTGTAATCATTCATGGTGAATTTAACGTTTTCAGATACACACAACTCTACAAATGATCTTTTTTTGCAAGCAAATCCGTACTTTTCATCAAATCCGCTATGCTCAATACTCATACGGTTCTCGCTATCTCTAACCAATGCCGCCATGTATCTTTTGGCTCTTCCCTCATATATATTCCAACAATCGTTCATCAAGTTACATTTGCTACAAACATTGTCTTTAATATTCTTTGTCAGCAGGTTGTAGTCATGTAAGCTGACTGGCTCATTTCTTTCTATGGCCCTCCCATAGGTTAGT
The DNA here is from genome assembly GCA_031553975.1 of Anaerovoracaceae bacterium. Classification (GTDB taxonomy): domain Bacteria; phylum Bacillota; class Clostridia; order Peptostreptococcales; family Anaerovoracaceae; genus JAVBKP01. The sequence continues at coordinate 13,987 of JAVBKP010000119.1, forward strand.
TGAAGTTTTTCAAATATTTCTGAATACTCCATTAATCCATGTTTGATCCGTTCAATGATTTGTTTGTTCAGATTCACTTGGGCGCCACTGCCAATAATATATCCTGAGAGCAGCAATGCACCGCCAAAAAGTATGTATACAGTATCCATGGCTAGAATATCTTTTTCTCTAATACCCTGGTATACAAATGCTGCTAGCAAAATAATGGCTATTCCCATGATAAAATCTTTTTTTCGCCTTTTTAGCTTGTATATGCTGTCTCCTATTTTCTTTAGTCCAATGGATATGTCTATCTTTTTAAAATCCTCATTTATAAGTGTAAAGACAAATGTAAATGTCAATATGATGCCCGCCTGCATGACTGCCATGATCACATCGTACGCCAACACCACATCCATGATGTAATGATAGGTTAGTTGCACAACGACCACAACAGGCATAAGGATTAATAAAATCTGTTCTCTATTCTTTTTAATCCTGCCACGTGTACCATCTATCACTTGAATTTTCACACTTAACAAAAAACACAAAAAAGATGTAATTGACATGACTAGCAAATCAGATCCTACTATATAGGCATTCATAGATGTAGAAAAGATGCCCGCTAGCCCTATTGGCAAGTATCCGATGTTCTTTCTGTCGCACATAATCAAACCTAGCATCATGGCTATGCCAAAAGGAAAAATTCCTTTGAATGCACTTGCTCTCGCTACTAGAAATAGTGTGGTAGCAACAATGGCGATCTTGGCATAGCTCTGCCCAGTGAGAGGTATAATTTCTTTCTTTTTTCCCGTTCTTTTTTTAATAACTTTTGATGTTGTTTCCATAAAAAAGCCCCCTATAAGTAAATTATAGGGGGCTTGCATGTGATAACTTGTCAAACTTTGCGTGAATGCGGGTTAGTATTTTCCAAAATCATCGTCCAGGTTAATCACTGGTTCAGAAAAACTTTCTGTATAGGACTGTCTTGGTTTTGAAGCAGGTGCTTTTGGTGCGGGAATGCTCTTGGTTTTATGGCTGTTTCCCCTAATTGAGCTATTGCCCTTTAGTTGGAACTCACTAACCATACCTTGTAGCATTTGTGCTTGCCCTGCCATCTCTTCAGAGGCTGATGCAGATTCTTCTGCTGTAGCCGTGTTGGATTGTGTTACTTTAGAGATTTGCTCTACACCATTTTCTATTTGGGCTATAGCGGTAGCTTGTTGTGATGAGGCTTCTGCTATGGTTCCT
>JAVBKP010000163.1:0-8363 GCA_031553975.1 Anaerovoracaceae bacterium
GGTGATTGATGATTTCGCTAGGCCTGTCGAAAATATGACAGAAGGTGTATTCACAATACCAGGCAAATCTCCAGTGATGGAAGAGCCTATTGAACGTAATCACAGGCAAGAGGCAGAATTAGGCAGTAGCGATAATTTAGAATACTTTAGGTACACAAGAGCAAGAAAGAAAAAAGGACCAAGTATTATCGTTGTTACAGTCGCAATACTTGTAATCATTGTATCTTCTGTAGGAGTTAAGATGCTACTTGCAGGGGATGATCCGCTGACTGTGTTTACAGATATTAAAAAGGCTTTTTCGTCAGACCCCAATAATGATGATGCAGAGGAACAGAACGAGATAACCACTAGCGAGTCAGGGATCGAAGAGGCTTCTACTGGTGCAGTTACAACGCAAAACACAGTGAGTGAGCTAAAGACCCAAGGGGTAACAGACAATGCAAAAATGCTCATGTACGTAAAATCAAAAGGCATTAATAAAAACATTACAGAAGTTGTATACAATCCAGCTCTAAAATTTGAACCCACTACAAATTATAAGGTAGAGACTATCACTAAGTCAGTGCCAATCGTAAACAATCTTTTCTACACAAAAGACGGAGAGAACTTTTACTATACAGAAAAAAGCATGTCAGCATTCATTCAATTTAATTCAAGATGGATTGACTTTGTCAACAATGGAGATAAAGCTGTTATTGAAAATACAAAGAAAAACAGTGTAGCTCACAAGAATATTCTTAACTACAAAGAAAAAATGCATGAAAAATTCATAAAATTTGAAATAGGCGAGATACGAAAAGGTAGCGATGGTTATTATGTCTGGACAAAAGAGACCATCAACAAAACAGTGAATGGAGAGACGCAAGCAATCGTTAACAATTGGATTTATTATTTGGAACCCACAGAAAACGACATGAAAATTGTCAGTTATGAGCGATACTAATTATAGCAAAGTGTGAGGTGTGATTATGAGTACAAAAACTGGTTATGAGAGAAGCAAAATCAATGGGGCCAACAAAGCGTTTTCCGCATCAAGAACTACCATTGAAAGTGGATTCTATGGCAACAATGTTACTAGAATGAACGACCTAAAAAAAGCCTACGAATTAGCATATAACTGTATGGGAACGGTGGTTACAGATATGCCAGTCTACCAGCCAGAAAAAATCGGATTACCCAAAGACGCTAGGATATTATTATTTAACAACGGGGAAGTAATAGGACGTTTCGCTGGTGCTAGAATTATCCAAAATGAGGGCACCGTAACACAGAATCACATAACCTCTATACTACGAGAAGCTGTATATAAAATGCGCTACAAAAAACTCTACCATGCAGAGAGCTATATTGGGCTTGATGGAGATTTTATGGCTAAGGCACACCTTCTTGTTCCAGAAAAAAACGAAAACCTTATGTATAACTGGTTGCTAAATTTTCAGTATATAACCGATGAATATGAAAAAATGTACAAAGCTTCAAAATCCATAGCCGATGAGCCAGACATTTTGGTCCTATCAGACCCAGACTGGACACATCCAGACTACCCAGATGGCATTGCATACTTTGATTCAGAACACAACTGTGCCGCCTTGTTAGGATTAAAATACTTTGGAGAGCATAAAAAAGGCACCTTGACGTTGGCTTGGGCACTTGCCAATAGAAACGGGTATGCCTCTTGCCATGGAGGACTTAAGAAAATCACACAAAAGGACGGTAAGAGTTATGTGATGGGGGTATTTGGACTATCTGGTTCGGGGAAATCCACCCTAACACATGCAAAGCATGATGGAAAATACCAAGTGGCTGTGTTACATGACGATGCGTATATAATCTCAACAGAGGACGGGTCTACGGTGGCGCTAGAGCCATCCTATTTTGATAAAACACAAGATTATCCACTAACTTCACCAGACAACAAATTTTTACTATCTGTGCAAAACTGCGGTGCTACCGTAGATGATGAAGGCAAGGTGGTTATACTCACAGAAGATGTCAGAAATGGAAACGGACGAGCTATAAAGTCTAAACTTTGGACAGACAATAGGGTTGATAAAATGGACGAGCCTATTGATGCCATCGCTTGGATCATGCGAGACCATGCATTGCCACCTATATTAAAAATAGACGATCCAGTGTTAGCGGCTGTCATGGGTGCTACCCTTGCTACCAAAAGAAGCTCCGCAGAGAAGTTGGCGGAAGGCATAGATATGGATGCCTTGGTATTTGAACCTTATGCCAATCCATTCAGGACATATGCACTGAAAGAAGATTACGAAAAATTTAAATATTTATTTGAAAAGCGTGATGTAGACTGTTACATTATTAACACGGGACACTTTGTGGACAAGAAGATTCCAAAAGAAGTTACCATTGGCGTGATGGAGCAAATCATTGAAGGTACAGGGGACTTCAAGCCATTTGGTAAATTAGCAGGTATGTATACAATGGATGTACCTGGATTTGAAGCAAACTTTGCAGATGCTAACTACAACGGATTAGTCAAAAAAGCAATGCAAAACAGAGTGCTTTATTTAGAATCTTTAAGGACGTTTAAAAAAGGGAAAGACGAATTGCCACAAGAGACAATTGACGTGCTAAAAGTATTATTATAAAAAAAGGGATGAATGAAAGGCGGTATGGAGTTGAAAAAAGGGAGAGTAGGATTAGGTGCAGTACTAGCAATATTACTTGTTATTATTGCATCGTTTGGTACCATTATTGGGTTTGTCACGGATTTTCTGTGGTTTAAGGAACTGGCGTATACAAGCGTGTTCTTTAAGAAATTATTCACACAGCTATCTCTGGGCGTGCCATTTTTCTTAGTGATCGCATGTTTTACGTATATTTATCTACGTCTGATAAAGCGTGATTACTACAAAAAAGTAGATACTAAGGATGTAGCAGCCATCAGTGAGAAAGTGATAAATAATATTTCATTAGGCGTTGCCGCCCTATTTGCTATTGTGGCGACCATGATGATTACCACTACATTTTGGTTTGAGATTTTAAAGTTTATCAACGCCACCTCATATGGTGCAGTTGATCCGATATTTGGACGAGATATTTCGTTTTATTTATTAAAATTACCGTTGATTACGAAAATCATTCACTCACTTATGCTATTGATTATTGGATTCTTCGCTATTACTTTTGTATACTATCTGTTCCTCATGTCCATAAGGCAGCCAAAGTTTTTTGGTAAAGATCCAGATAGCAATGTAGAGTATCCAGAGTTCGGCAAAGAGCAAAAGAAACCAGGCGCTTTTGGTAGCTTTGGTAACTTAGGAGATTTTGGCAACAAGTCCAATGCGTATTATAAGGCTACAGGGAAAGAGTTGCTTCATATTGCGGGAAGACAAATCTCTGTATTGGGTGCTTGTTTCTTCTTGATGCTTGGCGCTAATTTCTTTTTGCAACAATTCAACCTTCTTTACTCTAGCAGAGGATTTTTATATGGCGCAGGTTATACAGATATAAACATTACATTGTGGCAGTACAGAATATTAATCGGACTTTCTGTGGTAGCAGCGATTGCTTTTGCCGTAGGAATAGGAAGAAAAAAATACAAACTGGCTATAGCAGCTCCAGTACTTATGATCGTGGTTTCTATGCTAGCAAGTGGTGTGGGTTATACTGTACAAAGCTTTATTGTAGCCCCGGATGAGCTGAACAAAGAAGGCAAGTTTATCGACTACAATATTAAAATGACGCAGATGGCATATGGACTTGACACCATAGAGGCTAGGGAATTCCCAGCCTCCAACCAGCTGACAAAACAAGATATTGCTAATAACGTTGAGACCATAGAAAATATTCGTATCAACGATTATGAGCCTACAAAGCAGTTTTACAACCAAAGACAAAGTATCAGACAATACTATTCTTTCCATGGTGTAGATGTTGACAGATACATCGTTAATGGACGATACACACAAGTATTCCTATCAGCCCGAGAGATTGATGAGAATCAACTGCAAGACCAGTGGCTGACAAGACATATTAAATATACACATGGTTACGGCGTGACACTTTCAAAGGTGAACAGCATAACTGCTTCTGGACAACCAGATATGATGATAGAGGGCATACCTCCTGTGTCAAAAGTAGATGAAATCCAGATAAAAAGACCAGAAATATATTATGGTGAACTATCCAACAACTATGTTATTACCAATACAAATGAAACAGAATTTGACTATCCTAGTGGAGATTCTAACGTATATACAACGTATGAAGGTGATGGCGGTATACCGCTGACCCTTATCAATAGAATTTTATTCTCTATCAAGGAGCAAAGTCTAAAACTGCTGATTTCTACAAATATAACAGGTGAATCTAAGATTTTAGTCAATAGGAACATTATGGATCGCGTGAACAAGATAGCACCATTCATCGCTTACGACCAAAATCCATATTCGATTGTAGTAGATGGAAAACACTATTGGATGATTGATGCCTATACAACCAGCAACAACTTCCCTTATTCTGTGCCCTTCAATGGCGTTGAGAATAGTGCTAACTACATTCGTAACTCAATCAAAGTAGTAATCGATGCCTACAGTGGAGAGACAAAATATTATGTAATTGATGAAACTGATCCGATGGCTGCGACTTTAGAGAAAATTTTCCCAGAGTTATTCCTGCCAGCAACAGAGATGCCGGAGAAAATCGCCGCCCATATGCGTTATCCAGAGGCCCTGTTCCAAATCCAAGCAGATATTTACAAACGTTATCATATGAATGACTACAAAGTATTCTATCAAGGTGAGGATATTTGGGATATAGCGCAAGAAACATATGAACAAGAGCAGATATCTATGACACCGAACTACTATATTATGAAGATGCCTGGTGAGGAGAATGTAGAGTTTACCATCTCAATACCATTTACGCCAAAGAGTAAAAACAACATGTCGGCTCTGTTGGTGGGTAGAAATGATGGAGCAGATTATGGTAAACTAGTACTGTTTAAGCTTCCAAAAGATAGAACAGTATACGGACCGATGCAGATTGAGTCCCAAATCGACCAAGATACAGAGATTTCTAAAGAATTCTCTTTGTGGGGTCAAAAGGGATCTACCTATAGCAGAGGAAATATGTTTATCGTACCAATAGAAGATTCCTTCCTGTATGTAGAGCCTATTTATCTAAAAGCATCTAATGAGAGCAGCTTACCTGAAGTAAAAAGGGTAATCGTAGCCTACGGTGATAAAATTGCGTACAAACCAACTCTTGCAGAGGCACTTGATTCCTTGTTTGGGGCAGGGGCTGGCGATGGGGTAGTCACTGAAGCGCCAGAAGGAACTGGGACTGAAATCGAACAACCTACTGGTGGCGCTGTCACATTAGACCAGCTCATAGAGCAAGCCGTAGATGCTTATAATAAAGCAGTGGAAGCACAAACAGCAGGAGACTGGTCATCCTATGGAGGCCATCTGAAAGACCTAGAAAATTATTTAAATCAACTGAAAGGCAACCAGTAAATGTTGAACGAATTATTATTTACAATACCGAAAGATAAGCACGATCCCAAAGATGTTATTGCCATACTAGAGAAGCATCCTGAAGTTAAGTTTGTTTCTCTAGTGGGGATAGATATTGGAGGACACGAAACAGACGAGAAGATTCCTGTTAGGTACTTTACAAAAAAAATCCAAGATTTTTATAGTCATGGTGTACAAACAGATGGATCTAGTGCCGTGTTACCTAAAATTGCCGAGTTAAACAATGCGAGAGTGGATATTATTCCAGATCAAAATGTCAACTGGTATGTAGATTATAATTTTTCATTTAACGATACAGTGTCACAAAAAGAGAGGTTGCCTGTGGGTACCCTTAGAATACCTTCCTTTTTAGTTCATAACGATGTACATGAGGTGGGATCAAGGGTAATACTAAAAAACAGCTTGGCTTTTTTCAAAAAAGAAGTTAGCAAAGCCATACAGGAAAACCCTTATATATTTGAACATTTAGGAATAAAGTCACATGAAGAAATTGAAGAAATCGTCCTTACAGCTGCCACGGAGCTAGAGTTTTGGGTAAAAACCCCAGACGATAAGGCGGACCGAGAGCAACTGTCCACTTCCCAAGTGCTAAAAGAGCAATACTGGAAGAGGACAATAGGTCCAGTGCGTACCGCCCTAGAAAAATCTATTTTAATGTTAGAAAGATATGGCATCGAAGTAGAGATGGGGCATAAAGAAGTGGGTGGCGTTAAGGCTAAGCTAGGAAATAGTGGTGAGTATGATCACGTCATGGAACAGCTTGAGATCGACTGGAAATATGACGACCCAATGCAGGCGGCAGATAATGTGAACCATGTCAAATACATAGTAAAAGACGTATTTAGAATGCATGGCTTGCAAGTGAGTTTTATGGCCAAGCCCATAGAGTATGTGGCGGGAAGTGGCGAACACACCCATATGGGTGTTGCTGCTCGTTTGAAGAACGGCAAGACAATCAATCTTTTTTCACCACAAAACGAAAAAGAAGATTTTATGAATCCGCTGGGATTTGGAGCTCTTATGGGTCTGCTGAAGAACTACGAGATACTAAATCCATTCATCACAGCATCAAATGATGCATTTAACAGATTAAAACCCGGATTTGAGGCCCCTGTATGCATTGTTACATCACTTGGTATGGCGGCAGACAGTCCCTCTAGGAATAGGACAGTATTGATGGGTCTGGTAAGAGATATGTTCAATCCAATGTCCACACGTTTTGAACTTAGATCGCCAAACCCCAAAAGCAACACGTATCTAGTGATGGCGGCATCCTATATGGCCATGCTTGACGGTATTAAATCAGTACTCAAGGCCAATAAATCACCTAAAGATTTGGAAAAATCCATTTCTAAGACCCAAGGGCAGGAAGATTTTTATTTGGAGAGAGATAGAGTGTACCGAAGCGAAGAGAATGTTTTCACAAAATATTCTGAGGAAGAACGGAACCAACTATTTGGAAAAGCACCTGGTACAGTATGGGAAAACATCCGGGCATTTGATTTGTACACAGAAAAGCTAAATGTACTATTTGAGGGAAAGGGCTTTGAACCACTAGATGTAGAATCTTATAAAGAAGCTATCCTATCACAATGGAGTACTGAACTAACCAATAGAATTATTCCTAACAATATGAATACAGTCAAAGCATGTGTTATGCTGCATGATAGCGGTGATTATACAGATTTAGATGAAAGAAGTTGGGAAGTTATTCAGACGCAGCGTATGTATCTGATGAAAGACAGCATTGCTCAAAAATCCCTATTCAGCAGGGTAAAGGATGCGCTTTCCCTTTCAGATTATGATACGGCTTCTAGGCTACAGATTGAAATGCAGGACAAGATACAAAACCTAATAGACCTTTATTTGGAGTATAAGAGGAATTTATTTTAGATAGTACAAAGGAGAGGAGTAGACCCAATGTTAGATATGAAAAGAATCCGGGAAGATTTTGCCGCAGTGAAAAAAGCTGTAGAAAGTCGTGGTCACGGAGATTATGGACTTAGCCAAATCGTAGAATTAGACGAAAGAAGGCGTGAAGTTTTGGCGGAGGTAGAGCAACTCAAAAACAAGCAGAATACCGCATCTAAGGAAATCCCAAAACTAAAGGCAGCGGGGCAAGACACCACAGCCCTTATGGAAGAGATGAAAGGCCTATCTGATAAGATTAAAGGCTTGGATGAAAAAGTAAAAGAAGTAGAAACAAAAATAGAAGATATTATCCTTGGCATACCAAATACACCAAATGTAGATGTTGCCGTTGGTGAAAGTGATGCAGATAACGTTGAAGTGAAAAAGTGGGGAGAACCTCGCAAATTTGATTTTGAGCACAAGGCCCACTGGGATATTGGAGAAAACTTAGATATCCTAGATTTTGAAAGAGCAGCTAAGATAACAGGGGCTAGATTTACAGTATATAAAGGGTTAGGGGCAAGACTTGAAAGAGCAATCATCAACTTCATGCTGAACCTTCACACAGAAGAGCATGGATATACAGAAATACTGCCACCCTTTATGGTAAATGCTGATTCTATGAAAGGGACTGGACAGCTTCCGAAATTTGAAGATGATATGTTCCACGTGCCCTACACAGAAGACAGAAAATATTACTTGATACCCACGGCAGAGGTTCCTGTTACCAATTTACACATGGGAGAGATTTTAGAATCAGACCAGTTACCGGTGTACTATACGGCATATACACCTTGCTTTAGAAAAGAAGCAGGCTCTGCTGGTAGAGACACGAGAGGGCTAATCAGGCAGCACCAATTCAACAAAGTGGAATTGGTCAAATATGCCACACCAGAGACATCTTATGCTGAGTTAGACTCACTGGTAGCAGCAGCTGAGAAAGTATTG
>JAVBKP010000122.1:0-32962 GCA_031553975.1 Anaerovoracaceae bacterium
TACAGCCCACGCATTAGGAAAAATAGTAGAAGGCGTGACAGGAACTGTAGACATCGTAGGAACTATAGCAGAAGCCTCATCACAACAAGCTACCGCTATAGCCCAAATCGAGAATGGTGTAGAGCAAATCTCTAAAGTAACCCAGTCTAACACGGCTACCGCAGAAGAATCTGCATCAGCCTCTGAAGAGATGGCAGGACAAGCACAAATGCTACAAGGCATGGTAGGAGAATTCCAGCTCAGAGGGCAAAAGGCCCTTAGAGGCGATAACAGTGCCATCAGGGCCATAGCAGCACCTAGGTTATAGTGACAGTAGCAGTTTCTTTAATTTAGCATAAAATTCCTTTCCGAGGTAGAGTAGCTTGAGCCGCTGCTTTACCACCATAAACAACTATGTTGTTTAGCTTAAAACGAGGATTGTAATAAGCGCAATCCTCGTTTTAGTTTTTTGTGCTACTGCAAGGAACGCTGGTGAAAAAGTGGAGATAAACCGTCAGCTATATATTTACGCTTTATATGGTATACTAACATTAATAGCAAAAATGGGGGTAGATCAATGAAAAAAACAATAGGCAGTGCTATATTAATTTTTTTGACACTAACGGCAGTAGCATGTGCCAATGGGCAGTCTTTGGATGGCAAGGCTAGACCTGATCAGAATGAGAAAGCCGTGCTAGGTCTCCAGCAACAGAAAAGTTTTTCAGGACTAGCTGATGTTGCTATGGTTGCAAAAGAATTGAGGATAACAGGAACTGCAATAGAATTAGAAGCAACTTGGAGTAACGATTCCGATATAGACCTAATGTTTGGAGAATATTTTACCGTAGATAAAAAAACAGCGGCAGGCTGGGAACAGTTAGGAGAGGACGGATTTTTCCGTTCAATTGGGTATCCCATTGCAGCGCATTCCAAGAGCAACCATATTTATCCAATCAGCATATATACAGGCACATTGGAAAGAGGCATATATCGCATTAAGACCAATTTCATAAATAGTAGAGAGCCAGGAGACTTTGACGAATACCCATTGATTATGGAATTTTCTTATACTGACAAAAATGACACCGCCTTAAAGCTAAGTGAAGAAAAGGTATACGTATTTTCTACTACCCCATAAAAGGATATGCCATATCTTTTTTTAAAACTACTTTTATGGTATACTTTAGCTACATATGGAAAAGGGGAGGGATTTAATGCACATTATAAGGGGGGTTATTTTACCTATTTTTTTAGGGGCAGGATGTTGGGCAGTAGGGGCTGCTTTTTTACCACTGAGTACCGTCGTTCATTTCGCAGCACTTACAGGCGTATCAGTGGTGGTATATGTCCTTTCGTTAAAGGCATTTGCGCCGCAAAAGGTCGTGCAAAAGGTGGAGGCCAAAGAAAAAAAGGCGGTAGCCAAAGACGGACAATCTAACCGAAAGGCTGAATTGAAGCAAAAGGCGGATGAAGTTATCGAAATAGGCAGAAGGTACATAGAGAGACTAAAAACAGCTGATAATTTGATTGAAGACGCGGATATTTCAGCACAGATTGTAAAGATGGGAGAGATTAGTAAGAAGATTTTTGAGGTAGTAAGGCGAGAACCTGAGAAGGCATCTGAGATACGAAAATTTATCAATTACTATTTTCCTACAACCATTAAACTTTTACAATCCTATGCTGATATGGATGAAACTATTTTAAAAGGAGCCAACATCGATCGCGTAAAGGAAAGTGTAGCAGCCATTACGGATAAAATTGTGCTTGCTTTTGAAAATCAGCTAGATAGGCTATACGCCAATGAAGCATTAGACATAGACAGTGAGATTGATGTATTAGAGGCAATGATGAAAAAAGATGGATTTGATAAAAATAAAGCATAATAAATGCCAAGATGCACTTATGATGTAGTGATACGAAGGGGGAAAATATTGTGAATCAAAACATGGATGTAGTTATAAAAGAAGACCAGTTGACACAGGAGCAACAAGTAGCAGTAGATGCTTGTATGAAAGAAATAGATTTGACAGATGCCAATATGGTGTTGCAGTATGGTGGCGCCGCTCAAAATAATATTGCCGAATTCTCAACCACCACCTTAGAGAAAGTCCGCACAAAAGACATGGGCGAAGTAGGCGAAATGATTACAGATTTGGTGGGCGAGTTAAAAGGTTTTAAAGTGGGGGAAGAGCCGAAGGGCTTGATGGGGCTGTTCAAAAAAGGAACGGATTCTATTGCCAATTTAAAAATAAAATATGACAAAGCAGAGAACAATGTTGAAAAAATATGCGAAGTTCTTGAAGGCCATCAGGTAATGCTTTTAAAAGACATTTCTATGATTGATAGGCTTTATGAGATGAATGTAGCGTATTATAAAGATTTGACGATACATATTGTGGCTGGCAAGAAAAAGTTGGAAGAAGTGAATGCCACTGTCATACCTGAGCTAAAGAGCAAAGCAGAAGCATCTGGATTTCCTGAAGATGCCCAAGCGCTAAATGATTTTGTTGCCATGGTGAACCGGTTTGAGAAAAAGCTAGCGGATTTAGATATAACCCGGATGGTATCCATTCAGATGGCCCCTCAAATGCGCCTCTTACAAAACAACCAAGTGCTTATGGCGGAAAAAATCCAGACGTCCCTGGTGAATACCATTCCTTTATGGAAAAGTCAAATGGTGTTGGCACTGGGTATGGAGCATGCAAGACAAGCCATGGAGGCCCAGCGGCAAGTGTCAGACATGACCAATGAGCTATTGAAAAAGAATGCAGACATGCTAAAAATGGGCACGATAGAAACAGCCAAAGAATCAGAGCGGAGCATCATTGACATAGAAACATTAAAACATACGAATGAGAGCCTGATTTCTACGCTAGATGAAGTACTTCAAATACAACGTGAAGGTTCTCAAAAAAGAAAAGAGGCAGAGATGGAACTTCGCCGAATTGAAAGTGAATTAAAGACCAAACTCTTATCCGTTCGGCAATAAGAGACAATGTGGCAATAATGGATTTAACCAAACGAGGGTTGCAATAACGGCAACCCTCGTTTTTTTAAGCTTTCAACTACCTTAACCAATCAAAGAATGTCTGATTAAACACTGCAAGCTCGTCATAGAATATGGCGTGACCACTGTTTTCAAATGCGTATAGCAGGGAGCCTTTAATCCCGTGGTGCATGAGTTGTGCGAATGCGAATGGGCAGGCTTGATCAAGCTTGCCATGGAATATGGCTGTAGGAACATGTACACAGGACATATCGTGACTTACATCTTCGTCCCGAAGGGACTCGAGTACGCCGATAGTACCGTTGCCAGAGGCATCAAAGCCGAGGCCTTTAAACCATTCTCTTAATTCGGCAGTTGGATTTGATCCGAAGAATAGCTGTCCGAAGTCCGCCACCATTTGTGGACGGTTTACATAAGTCTGTGCTATAAGTGTATTCACAGCTTCTGCGCTCATGCCAAAAGGGTACCCTTCACCTTGGGTGAATTTAGGTGCTGCTGCAGCAAGTAGTGCTAATTTTGATACACCGTGACCTTTACATTTTTTCATATAACGTAGTGCAATAGCACCTCCTACAGAAAACCCAGCAAGTACAAAGTGATTAAGATTCATGGACACGACTACCTGATGGATATCCTTGGCAAGCCTATCGTATGAATAATCGAAAGCGGCCGTGTCTGAGGCTCCAAATCCACGCAAATCAATAGAAACAACACGATAACCTAGTTTAGGCAAAATATTTGTCTGGTATTCAAATATTCTATGATCCAGCGGCCAGCCGTGGATGAAGACAATCGTTTTTCTCCCCTTAGGATTTAAGTCATAAACGGCAATTCTCACCCCGTCATTCATTGTTATGTAACGCATTTTGACCTTTCCAGTGAGCAAAAAATCCCACCTACAATTATATATTTTATGTGCAAACAATTTTGTGTACACATGTAGTATATGAAATGCTGGCGGGATTTGTGAGGACTTTGTGGAGTTAGTACAAAACGTTACATAAACTTTTGTACCAATTTTATTGCAATGTTGTACGGGAATTTTTCCATGTTGGCTACGACTTCATCTAATTTTTCGCGAATTTTAATCTCTTGTGGGCAATGGGCTTCGCACTTACCGCATTTTACGCAAAGAGAGGCATTGCCTGGCTTTTTTGACATAAGCCCTGTTGCTTGGAGATAGGCCCATTTTTTACCATTCATTGTATACACTTCATTATAAGAAGAGAAACAGGTGGGTATATCTACTCCAGCAGGGCATGGAACGCAGTATCCGCAGCCAGTACAAGGCACCTTTACTTTTTCATTAAGGATTCTGCGCGCTTCATCAAATTTCGCAATATCGGTATCGTTGAAAACATTGGGTTGTGCATCTGAGGCGATACGGATATTCTCTTCTACTTGATCCATGGTACTCATACCTGACAATACCACGGTAACTTCTGGGTGATTCCAGATCCAACGTAGTGCCCAGTCTGCGGCCGAACGGCCTGTGGCATCCCACATTTTCTTAACTTCTGTGGGTAGGCCTGTGACAAGTTTGCCACCACGAAGCGGCTCCATGATCACCACAGGTAAGCCCTTGGCCGCCGCCGCTTTCAATCCTTCTTTGCTGGCTTGGGTGTTTTCATCTAGATAGTTATACTGTATTTGGCAGATGTCCCAATCGTAGGCATTTAGTAGTTTTAAAAATTCAGAACGACCACCGTGATATGAAAACCCGACTTGACCTATTTCGCCAGAAGCTTTTTTCTTTTTTAACCACTCTTCTATACCGTAGCTTTTTAGTCGTTCCCAAGTCTGTACATCAGAAAGCATGTGCATTAGGTAATAGTCTATGTGACCCGTTTGGAGCCTTTCTTTCTGTTTGTTGAAAATTTTGTCAATATCCTCAGGTTTCTTTACGAGAAATGGAGGAAGTTTGGTGGTGATTGTTACCTTATCGCGAAGGCCTTCTTCTTTTAAGATTTTTCCAAGGACACTTTCGCTCTTACCTCCATGATAAAAGTAGGCGGTGTCTATGTAGTTGACACCATTTTCGATGGCTTTTACTAGCATTTTTCGCGTAGCTTCTTCGTCGATGTTGGTCATATTCCCCTTTGTAGGAAATCGCATACAACCAAAACCTAAAATAGAATGTTCTTGACCGTTTTTTGGATTCATTCTTGTTTTCATATCTAATACCCCCTATAGTATAGAATCAAATCATGTGGTATAATAAACGCCAAGATGCATTTATTGTACCGTTATGAAGTAAGTCGCGTTAACGACTTACACTTATGGTATAATGTCCACATTGATTAGCAATAACCGTATACAGCTATAGTATACCATGTGTGGGAAGCACTTTTAAGGAGGAACTTTTGTGATTAAGAATTTTGACCAGCTACTTGAGGTAGCCAAAAAGCAAGAGAGAATGAAGCTAGCAGTTGCAGCAGCACAAGATGAAGAAGTACTAATGGCTGTGACCGATGCATGGAAAGAGGGACTGGTAGAGCCGATTTTAGTTGGCAATGAGGAAGAGATTAATAAAATCGCCAAGGAACACAATATTGATATCAGTGGGCTTGCATTAATAAACAACAATGATTTGACGGAGTCTGCTCGTATCGCTGTGAAACTTGTAAGCGATGGTAAAGCTGATTTCTTGATGAAAGGTATTCTCGATACTTCTATTATACTGAAAGCAGCACTGGACAAAGAAATCGGACTAAGAACAGGCAACCACTTGAGCCATGTCATGCTTTGTGAAGCATCTACATACCACAAGCTATTTATTGTAACAGATGGGGGCATGAATATTGCACCAACTCTTGAGCAAAAGGTAAGTATTCTGAAAAATTCTGTGATTGCAGCTGAAGCCATTGGTCTTGAAAAAATCAATGTGGCAGTTCTTGCAGCTAAGGAAAAGGAAGACCCTAAGATGCCTTGCACAATTGATGCTACAGCTTTGAAGGAAATGGGAGAAAAGGGCGAATTTGGCACGCATGTAATCGCAGAAGGACCGCTAGCGCTGGACCTTGCTATCTCCAAAGAAGCGGCTAAGGTTAAAAAAGTTAATAGTCCAGTAGCTGGTGAAGCAGACATCTTGTTGGTTCCAACAATCGAGTCAGGCAATATGCTAGCAAAATCCCTTAATTATTTTGCCAATGCCAAAACCGCTGGTGTAATCATGGGTGCAAAAGTACCGATTGTCCTAGTGTCTAGAGCAGATACGCATGAAACAAAATTAAATTCTATCGCATTTGGAAGCGTGATTGCCGCCAACAAAAAATAAATATATATTGAAGACTGGCCTGCTAGGCCAGTTTTTTTAATGTGAAATGGGGACGGTTCTAAACCGAGATTAAAGTAGCAAGTTGGGACGGTTCTAAATGATATCTAATCCTATTGCTTTATTTTGCGCATAGGATGCTGATACTATATGCAAAATAGAGTATCATGATTTACGAATTAGAAATCAGAAAGAAGGATGAGAAATGTTTAACAAAGTTAAGCGGCTTTTGATTGGTAAGCCGCTTAGGAATGAAGATATCGAGGGAGAGAAGATGAATGTCTTCTGGGGACTGCCCATCATGGCCAGTGACGCTATTTCGTCTGTTGCATATGCAGTTGAGGAAATATTGTGGGTGCTGATTCTTGTTGTAGGACTGATGTCTTACAAATACATGTTTTTTGCAGCTGTTGCCATTGTCGTATTGTTGTTGATACTTGTATTTTCTTATCGGCAGACCATTGATACCTACCCTCACGGGGGAGGTTCTTATACGGTTGCAAAAGAAAATTTGGGAGAAACTCCAGGGCTCATAGCCTGTGCATCTTTGATAATAGGTTATATTTTGACAGTGGCAGTAAGCACTTCTGCGGGAACGGCGGCTATTACTTCGGCAGTACCTGCATTATTGCCGTTCAATGTTGAAATCACAATTTTCTTAATCATACTAATGACAATTGGAAATCTTCGTGGTGTCAGAGAATCTGCAAGAATATTTGCACTTCCCACCTATGTTTTTATATTTTCAATGCTGGCCATGATTGTCATAGGGTTGGCAAAGGTATATATTTTTGGATATGAAGCCACGCCTGTATTTGAGGTGCCAGAAGCCACGGGGCATATTACTTTTTTTCTCATGATACGTGCATTTGCGGCGGGCTGTGCAGGGCTCACTGGTGTTGAAGCGGTAAGCAACGCTATTCCAAATTTTGCTGATCCAGCGCAGAAGAATGCAAAACGGGTACTGAGTTTATTGGCATTGTGCGTTGTTTTGATCTTCGGTGGAACATCGTTCTTGGCTACTGTCTACCATGCTGTTCCAAACTATCATACCACTGTTATGTCACAAATTGCTTCGCAAGTATTTGGAAATGGATTCATGTACTACGTCATACAGGTTGCCACAGCAATTATATTGGTTATGGCTGCCAATACTTCCTATGCGGGTTTGCCGCTGCTCATGTCGCTGGTGGCAAAGGACGGTTATGCGCCACGGCAATTTAATGCGAGAGGTGGACGGCTGGGCTACTCCAATGGAATTATCATTTTGAGTATAGCTTCTATCATACTTGTGATTATTTACAAAGGGCAACCCCATCATTTAGTACCACTTTATGCCATTGGCGTTTTCATTTCTTTTACGTTATCTCAAGTCGGAATGCTTACGAGATGGCTAAAAAGCAAAGAGCCTGGCAGGATGCACAAAGCTGCAATCAACGGACTGGGTGCTATTATGACTATCGCAACTGTTTTAATCATTGCTTACAGCAAGATGTTAGAAGGTGCGTGGGTTACGATAGTGCTAATTGCAGTGCTTGTTTATGCTATGAAAAAGACTCATACACATTATAAAGATGTGGCTAGACAGTTGAAACTTGAACCTAAAGAGGTGCAAGAAGAGACTAGTCATTTGGGTGTGAGAAATCATACAATTGTGCCAGTGAGTGGGCTCAATAAGGCATCCCTAAAAGCAATTAATTATGCGAGATACTTAGCCGATGACAAGAACATTGTAGTATTTAATATTGCTATTGATCAGGAGAATGCAGAATATATGAGAAAAAAATGGGATCAATGTGGGATTCCAGTGCCACTAATTATCAAATACTCACCGTACAGGGAGGTTATTGATCCATTGATCGAATATATTGAGTCAGAAGAACATGACTCAGACCCGGGAGATGTAATAACAGTGGTCATCCCACAGTTTATCGTGAACACGACGTGGAAAAACGTTTTTCATAACCAGACTGCGCTTGCAATTAGAACGAAGCTGCTGCAAGATAGGCATATAGCAGTAATTACAGTACCCTATGTTTTAGATAAATAAAAAGTTTTACGAAAATTTAGAACATTTGAGGATAAATTTTTTATACTACGTGCTTGGGACGGTTCTAAATAACAAAGCTACAAATGGGGACGGTTCTAAATGAGGGTTACGCCAACCTCTCATTTAGAACCGTCCCCATTAAGCTAATTTAGAACCGTCCCCTTTTTAATTAAATTTTTCTGTCAAAGTATATTGACAGTCATAGTAATATGATGTATATTGTATTCAAGGAGGTGTAGTAATGGAACACACAGATAAGGGGAAAATATCTTCTGATTTACTGAGAGGACATACGGATACTATTGTTTTGGGCATCTTAATACAAGGTGATAGCTATGGATATGAGATTTCTAAGAAGATTGCAGATAAAAGTGACAACCTGTACGAATTAAAAGAAGCCACGCTGTATTCTAGTTATAAGAGGCTGGAAGATGACAAGCACATCGAGTCCTATTGGGGAGATGAGTCCCAAGGTGGACGGAGAAAATACTACCGCATCACGGAGCAGGGGAAAAGGTTGCATGAAACCAACAAGATGGACTGGGAATTCACTAAAAAGGTCATAGACAAACTGCTTTAGACAGTAAAATTTGAAACAGGCATGAATATACAATTTTCGGAGGAAATAGAATGAAAGAGAAAGTAAATAAGTATCTAGAAGATACGTTTAAAGATATTCCTAGTACAAAACAGCTAGTGGAACTAAAAGATGAAATCAGATCTAACTTGCTTGCAAGCGTAGACGATTATAAAAGAGAAGGTAGGAATGAAGAGGAGGCATACAATATGGCGATAGAGAGAATGGGTGACATGAGGGAGCTGGCAACCGGGTTAAAAGATACCAATTATACGCCGAATATTGCACCTAGACCTATGTCAGATTTTTTGAGTAAAGGACACATCATTGGATATGTGGTAACTACTACGATTTTCTTGTTCGGGCTGATTTCAGCGGCCATGCTGTTTGTGCAAGGACCAGAGCTAGCGGCCCAAGGGTATTTGGGCAATGTACCAGAATTAAGAGCCAAAGCCTTGTTTGGGTATTATCTAGGTGTGCATAGAGAGGCAATTATTGCTACGATAGGAATGCTGATGGTATCTATGTGCCTTTGCATACCGGCCTACACTTTCTTAGGGCTGACCCAAGATTCTGAGTATACGTATCCTATGAACAAGAAAAGAGCAGGGCTTTATACACTAGGTGTAGGGGTGATACTATTTGGCGGATTTGCTGCGGTGATTTCTTATCTTTCTACAGCAATGCTCTTCGTAGGAATTGCAACACTGATACCATTTTGGGTGCCAGCCATTGGCTTGTTTGTGTACTTAGGATTAACCGAACGTGACAGAACAAAAATGAATGAAAAATGGGCCAATGAGTGGATCGCGTATTATACAAATCCTAAAACCCGTATGATTCATGAGGCCTTCTCAGGGGGGCTCTGGATACTGACAATAGGAGCAGTCATCTTAGTGGCTATGATTGCAGGGTTTAAATTCTGCTGGATTCCTTTTGTAGTGGCAGTGGCATTGCAGGTAATCGTCGGCGGCATCATAAACGCCATAGCACAAAATAAATAATAGTAATTGGGGACGGTTCAACGAACAATATTGACATTGGGGACGGTTCTAACAGCTAGGGTAAGAATAACCTAGCTGTTAGAACCGTCCCCAATTTGGTATACTGACAAAAAAGCTAGACAAGAGAGGTTAAAATGATAAGTTTACTGCCATTGATGATAGAAAAGGTCGGGATCATAATTGTAATCGCTGCGGCACTATCAAATACTGCGTTTTTTAGAAATGTAATTAATGGAAATAAGAGTGCTAAAGATATGATATTTCTGGTTCTTCTTTTTTCCACATTTGGGATTGTAAGTAATTTGACGGGGGTGGAAATAGCCAATAGCAATATTATTAGCAATGGTTGGAACAACCAGATTTCCAATGAGGGAGCCATCGCCAATACTAGAATCATGGCTGTAGGAATAGGGGGACTTTTGGGAGGTCCTGTCGTCGGGTTTTGCGTTGGTTTAATATCGGGCATTAACCGTATGGCCTTGGGCGGGTTTACTGCCGTTGCATGCTCCGTATCCTCTATCATAGCAGGCGTGATCAGCGGTGTTGTTGGCAACACCTACAGGAAGCGTCAAAAGCCTATTACACCTTGGCTGGCGGTTTTGTTGGGGGTAAGTCTAGAGTTGTTTCAGATGGGAATTATTTTGTTGGTAGCCCGTCCATTTGACATGGCAGTGAGCCTAGTGGCCATTATAGCCATACCAATGAGCATAATCAATGCAGCAGGCAACTTTATATTTCTTTCCATAATACAGTCGGTGCAGAGGGAAGAGGCTAGGGTTATGGCGCAACAAACCCAGCTAGCACTTTCTATTGCTGATGAGAGCATGCCGTATTTCAGAAAAGGGTTGACCAGATTTTCTGGCGAGAAGGTGACAAAGATATTATATGGTTTGATCGGTGCAGACGCTGTGATCATCATGAAGAGGGATGTAATTCTAGCCCAAGAGGGAAAATATAAGGAGTCACTAAATGGAAAAGGTGCAACCACGGATATTCTTTTGGATGTGAAGGAGCAAAACATAGGGGTCATAAAGATATACTTTGAAAATGCCAACCGGTTGTCACAGGCTCACAGAGAGCTGACCAGAGGACTTTCAAAACTGTTTTCAGCCCAACTGGAACTAGCCCAAGCAGAAAATCAAGCGCACTTGTTAAAGGATGCTGAGATTAAGGCACTGCAAGCTCAAGTCAATCCCCATTTTTTGTTTAATGCCATAAATACGGTTTCGGCCCTATGTAGAACAGACCCCGAAAAGGCAAGAGAGTTATTACAGGAATTGGCAACGTATTTTCGGAGCAACTTGCAAGGCGCAAGAGAGCATTTCATTACATTAGAGCAGGAATTACAACACATTAGAGCGTACTTGACATTGGAACAAACAAGATTTCCGGATAAATTTGAAATTGTCTGGTTGATAGATGACAACTTGCAAAGTGTTATGATACCACCATTTACACTGCAAATTCTCATTGAGAATGCCTGTACCCACGGGTTTTCTAAGGCAAAGCAGAGGGGCAAAATTGCCATACGGATTCAAAGGAAAGACGAGAAGGTGACGATTACAGTAGAAGATAACGGATTGGGAATACCCAAGGCACGCCTAGACAAACTAGGCAAGGAAACGATTTTCTCAGAAAATGGCACAGGAACAGCATTGCTTAACATGAACCAGAGGCTCAAAGGGCTATATGGTAAGGAAGGAACTTTGGCAATAGACAGCGAAGAGGGGGCAGGAACGAAGGTTTCGTTTGTTGTGCCATATGAGTGGGAGTAGGAGGCGTTAACTATGTGGAAAGTGTATCTAGTGGATGATGAACCGCTGGCGCGGCAAGAGCTAAGATATTTGTTATCAAAGACAAAACAGGTGGAAATAGTAGGTGAGGCTGACAATGTGGAGGATGCGAAGAACGAAATTTTAACACTGCGTCCAGATATTGCTTTTTTAGATATACAGTTGTCGGGTGAGAATGGATTGGACATTGCAGAGTTCGTCAAAGGGCTAGACCGTTCCCCTGTTGTGGTTTTCACCACAGCCCATGATGAGTTCGCGCTAAAAGCATTTGATGCCAACGCTTTCGACTACATATTGAAACCCATTGATGAGACTAGACTTCAAAAGTGCCTAGACAAATGCAAAAAAGTTCAAAAGGCTGAAGTGGGTGGGGTTCGGGAAAAGCTGGCTGTGTTTACAGATGGGCGCATATCTCTTGTAGATTTTAACAAAATTGTATATATAAGTATGTCTGACAAAAAATCCACTGTCAAAACATTAGAAACTGAATTTAAAACAAATGATAGCCTTGTGGCGATAGAGGAAAAGTTGCCGCTGGGGGCTTTTATGCGGGTACACAGGTCATTTATTATTAATTTGCAACACATAGTGGCAGTAGAACCATGGTTTAATTCTACGTACAATTTGATTATGGCGGATAGATCCAAGATTCCTGTCAGTCGAACGTATGTCAAGGATATACGAAGTAAATTTGGCATTTGATTGTATATCAACTTTGATTTTCTGCATTTCATCCCCCAAAAGTTACGCTTTGTCAAAAAAACGACTTCTTTTGCATGTTTTGTTGTAGATTGTTAATTGTATAACAATACATAAAGGAGGTTTAGATTATGAATGGTGTTACTATCGTAATCGCGGCGGGTTGTATTCTTGCAATCGCTTATCGTATCTACGGAACATTCTTCGTTAACAAAGTGCTAAGAGTTAATGATGCTGATCCAGTACCGTCTCATGAATTAGAAGACGGAAAAGATTATGTTCCAACTAACAAATGGGTGGCATACGGACACCACTTCGCAGCTATTGCGGCAGCTGGTCCTCTAGTAGGTCCGATTTTAGCAGCGCAGTTCGGTTACCTACCAGGTCTGATCTGGTTGTTAATTGGTGCCGTTATCGCTGGGGCAGTACACGATACTGTCGTATTATTTGCGTCCATGAGAAGAGAGGGTAAATCTCTTTCTGAAGTGGCAAAAGAAGAACTTGGACCTGTAGCCGGCTTTTGCGCTGGTCTTGCAATGTTATTTATTATTACTATTACCATGGCAGGTCTTTCCCTTGTAGTGTTAAATGCTCTTGAGCGTAACCCTTGGGGAACGTTCTCCGTTGGAATGACCATTCCAATTGCTATGCTGATGGGGATTTTCTACAAAAAAACCGGAAACCTAAAAGTAGCCAGTATTGCAGGTGTTATTGCAATAGCTGTATGCGTATTCATTGGGCCTGCGGTTCAAAACTCTGCACTAGCAGAATTCTTGACTTTTGAAAAATCAACATTGGCAATCATGCTTCCTGTATATGCATTCTTTGCATCTGCGTTACCAGTATGGTTGCTGTTGCAACCTAGAGATTACCTAAGCAGCTTCATGAAAATTGCTGTATTCATCGCGTTAATCGGTGGGGTATTCATGGTTAACCCAGAAATACATATGCCTGCTGTGACAAAGTTTGTTAGTGGCGGCGGACCTATTGTAGCTGGTCCTGTATGGCCGTTTATCTCTATCACCATTGCTTGCGGAGCCATTTCGGGTTTCCACGCTTTTGTGGGATCGGGTACTACACCAAAGATGATTGACAAGTGGTCAGATATTAAGCATGTTGCTTTTGGTGCCATGCTAACAGAATCCCTTGTAGGTGTTATGGCCCTTATTGCGGCTGTATCTCTACAACCTGGAGACTTCTTTGCAATCAATTCAAAACCAGAGGTTTTTGCTACGCTTGGTATGCAAGTTTCACAACTACCGGCGCTAAGTGAAGCCATTGGACTTGATCTAGCAGGAAGAACTGGTGGAGCTGTAACCCTTGCCGTTGGTATGGCTAACATATTCGCTGGTATTCCGTGGTTCTCACACTTAACAGCATATTTCTTCCAGTTTGTAATCATGTTTGAAGCTGTATTTATTTTGACAGCCATCGATGCAGGTACTCGTATTTCTCGTTACTTGATTCAAGATTTCTTTGGACAGTTCTATGCACCACTCAAACGGCTGGACTGGTTACCAGGCTCTATCGGGGCTAGTATCCTAGCTTGCGTTATGTGGGGATATCTACTGTACTCAGGCGATATCAGTTCAGTATGGGCATTGTTTGGTGTATCCAACCAGTTAATGGCATCTATCGGATTGATCATTGGTGCTACAGTTATTCTCAGAATTGCAACTAAAAAAATCTACGCATTAACTTGCATTGTGCCATTAATTTATCTGTATGTAACAGTAAACATGGCGGGCTATTGGATGGTGAAAAACGTTTATCTAAATACAGCATCTGCTGGATTTAATGCGCTAAACGGGATACTATCAATCATCATGTTAACCCTTGGTCTAGTAGTAGCGGTTACGGCTGTCAGAAAGTGGGTCGTTCTTTGGAAAGCACCACAAGAAAGCGTACTAGTAACTAGCAAGTAGTTTATAAATAATAATTGATTCACAATTGATTCGGGACGGTTCTAAATGAGCAATAGATGTTGCCATTTAGAACCGTCCTAATTTTTGTTGCTATTTTCATAAAGGAAAGCTAGAATGTAGATATAGTAAATTATGTATAGAAAAGGAGCAGAGATATGATAGGTGGATTTGGTTTTATATTTACAATTGTTTTTCTCTTTATTGCAGGAAGTATTATTCTTAATATTGTAAAAGGGGTTAAGCAGTACGCTGAAAATATAGAAGCACCGCTTTTGAGCATGAACGCTAAAGTGGTAGGAAAGCGAGATGAAACCAGAAGGCGTAATCACAACGTGAATGGCACCATGACTAGTAGCACAAGCACTAGTTATTATGTAACCTTCCAATCTGTTGAAGGTATGCGTATAGAGTTAGAGCTCAAGGGCAAGGAATATGGTTTGCTGGTGGAAGGCGACGAAGGTATACTTAGCTACCAAGGAACATGGTACAAAGGGTTTGAGCGGGGCGTTTATGAGGAAACCGTAAAGCAGGACGAAGAACAGGGGCAAGATCAAGAAAAGGCGGCAGAAGAACCAGCAGAGCCTGAAGTAGTAACGCCTACGGCAACAGCAGAAAACGAAATTGAGAAAGACAGTAGTCCGTTAGAAGAAGTGATGGGTTTGGATGACGTGATGGAAAATACATCTCGATGGCAGGAAGAATCGGATAGAGAGGTGCCTCATTAGTGAAAATAATGCATTAATCGGGAATCTGCAAAAGTTATTATAGAGATAGGAGAAAAACAATGTCAACACAAGCACAAACTAATGAAAACAGCAATTTTGAAATGGTTCTTCACGCAGCGGCAGGACTGCCAGGAATAAAGATCAACCGAGAAAGCTTTTTACGCAAAGAACTATCGAAGTATTTTGACGAGGATATTGTAGCAAGTGCCATTGAAACTAATCCTGCGCAGGCAGGCATAAACCTTAAAATTCTTGATAAAATCGCAAAAGCGTGTATTAATTATGAAACAGCAAAAGTGACCACTATATCTGCCGCCGCAGGCATGCCAGGAGGCTTGGCAATGATGGCCACTGTACCTGCAGATATTGCTCAGTTTTTCGGACATATTATTAGAGTGCTTCAAAAGCTTGTTTATCTTTATGGTTGGCAAGAAATGTTTCATGATGAAAATGGGCTTGACGATGAAACGTCCAATCAACTTACATTATTTATAGGTGTAATGTTTGGAGTGAATGCCGCCAATACAGTAATAACAAAAATTGCAAATTCTGCGGCAATTAAGGCAGAGAAAACGCTAGTTCAAAAGGCATTAACCCAAGGGGCTATATATCCTATTGTGAAAAAAATAGCAAAGTTAATTGGCGTAAGAATGACTAAACAAATATTTGCCAAGAGCGTTGGTAAAATAATCCCCATTGCGGGAGCCATTGTTTCAGGGGGGATTACTTTCATTGGCTTTAGACCTATGGCGAAAAGGCTTCAGCAGTATCTTGCTACATTGCCTATGGCAAGTGTTGATTTTTATAAAAAGTCACACGACAAGGATATAATTGATATTGATTTTTCTGAGATTATTGTCGAAGATGAAGATGGTTTTGAGGAATAGCCAGCAGGAGGGTTTGTTTATACAGACAGGACATATACTTGGAACGGAACAAGTTTATCAGGATATCAATTCTCATACAACTAATATAGTAGAGCAAATAACAAGCAACTCTTTGCTGGAAAGGCGATACCAATATGGGTAAGAAAAAAATCACTATATCAGCTTTAGTAGCATCTATGCTAATAGCGTATTTGATATTTCTTTCGTTTACCAATGAAAAGCAGGTAGCCACTCAGTTTTTAGAAGTACATTACACATCGAATCTGGCACAAATACCGATTGAACCCGAAGAGCGCATGGAGTATATTAGCCAAAAATACGGTGATTTGATAACGGAAAAAGAATTGCTCAGGCTTACGGCAAATAGAGTTGCTATGGAAACCGAAATTGATACAGCTAAAACAGGGGTTACTATGACAATAAAGTCTATAGAACTTCAAAATCAAACCAAAACCAAGTACGGTGAGACTATATATGATTTTAAAGTAATTGCAACAATTGAGGCGCCAACTAGTCAAGAAAAAACTGCTGAGTTAAACGGTGAAATCACCTTAAAAAAAGAAAGTGGAAAGTGGAAAGTGTATAGGTTTACTAAAACATATGATAGCCTTGAAAGTGTTTTTCAAAATTAAATAGCCTAAAATTAAATTTAAATCAAAAAGGGATGTAACAACTCTAGTTCGTTACATCCCCCTTTTGTTTGAACCTAAGACGCTTTAAACGAAGCGCATGCAGTTTGGTCGTGGGTTCCTACACTGCTAGAAAGAGAATCTACAACGATAGATGTTTTGTCGCATCTAGCGTTTTCATTGTAAGTGCAGTTCATGACATCACATGAAATAGTGGCATTGCCACTCATGGTACCCATACTACTGGTCATCATCGTAGAATAGGTTGAATTTGATGTTACTGACTTATCAGTTGTAAAAGACTTACAACTTGTATCTTCTTGTCTGTTGGCGTTATTTCCGCTAACGTGAATCTCGTTTTTTGCGCACAGATAATCGGAATTGTATCCACAATCTGTGACATCACATTTAATACTGGCCATAAAAAACCTCCTTTTGCAAACTTAGTTTTTGCAGAAAAAAGGTTTTTATACATTTTTTTAAACCTCAAAAATCAAATTCTATTGTCAATATGCGATAATTGCAGTATACTAAGAGCATAAAGAGAGAGACTGTGCTATAAAATATTAAGGCGAACTTCTGTAGTAAAAGGAGAATCAAATGCCAGCACTAAGCATGTTTTATGGAATCATTATCAAAATGTATCGAGAAATTGGTGGTAAGCATAATATGCCGCATTTCCATGCAGAATATCAAGATGACGATGTTGCTATCACATTTGAAGGTGAAATATTAGAGGGAAGTCTGCCAAAGGGTAAGCTAAAGCTTGTTGTTGCTTGGGCGGACATTCATAAAGATGAACTTGAAGCAAACTGGAAATTGCTTGAAGAAGGAAATGAAATATTTAAAATTGAGCCGTTACGATAAGAGGTGATCCATATGCCAAACGTAAAAGTTTTGAATGTAAAACCATTGGAAGATTATAAGTTGCTTTTAGAGTTTGTAACTGGTGAAAAAAAAGTTTTTGACGTTGGACCTTATATTTCTGGAGAATGGTTTGGAAAGTTGAAGGATGTCAATGTTTTTAAGACTGTTCGCCCTTGTGGGAACACAATTGAGTGGATTGGTGGGCAAGACATTGCCCCGCATGAACTCTATGAATTTTCTATTGATGTTCATTCTATCTAGAAGTTGGATGAAGAACCTCTTTTGCAAAGACCGACATGCTCTGCAAAAGGGGTTTCTATTTTTAAATTACAGAACATAAATCGGTGTTTACATACAAAACCAACAGGGAGCGATAACATGAAAAAAGAGTTGATGCATATTGCCATAGTGGATGATGAAAAGGTACAAGCTATTGAATTGTGCCTAGAGGTGCAAAAAGAAATATCACAAAACACATTGATTGGTGTTCAGCAAATAGAGGTTGCGCTATGAGTGGACTTATTTCGTAGGCAAGTATAGAGATAGCTTAATCTATTAGCATAAACTTATGGCGGGATAACCAATGTTGTCCGGCTATTTTTGATTGCCAACTAAATTTTGAGACGATTTAGAACCGTCCCCAATTGCTGATTGACAGTAAATACATTACTTTCGCCACATATTTTCCACATATTTCAAGTATACTAATTTTAGGCGAAACTAATGAAATTTTGGGCAGAATACTATATAATATATTTCGTATGGAATTAGAGGGGATATAAGAAAGAAAGGGATTAAAAATGGTTTGTGATAAATGCAATTCTCGTCCTGCTGCAATACATGTGGCGTTGGTTATTAATGGCGAGCAAGCAGTTTTAAATCTTTGCACAGAGTGTGCGAGAACATATGAAAAAATGATGATGGGCGGTATTAACGGTGAAGATGCCAGCAACGTACTAGCCAATTTATCTGAAGTGATGGGAGCCATTAAGGCTCGAGATAAGGAGATAAAGAAGATGGAATCTTACGGAAAGTTTACCCAGCAGGCAAAAAATGTCTTGATTTTTGCTCAGGAAGAAGCTGTAAGAATGGGTCATACTCTCGTGGGAAGCGAGCATATATTGGTGGCATTGTACAAAGAGGCAGGCATTGCAGCCGAGGCCTTAGTGAAAATGGGCATAGGGGAAACCGAGATAAGAGACCGTGTGGTTGGGTATGTGGGAACCATATTCCCTGGTGGTGAACCTGTTAAACTAATAGGATTCTCCCAGCGGACTGTCCGTATTGTAGAGTGCGCTTTTGAAGACGCCAAAAATCGTGGCAAAAAACTTCTCAGCCCAGGGGACTTGCTCATTGGCATTATAAAAGAAGCCCAAGGCATAGCCATGAAGGTATTAATCGATGCTGGTGTCAATGTGGTAGAACTTGAAAAAACCGTACTAGAGATAGAAGGCAAGAACGAGGACGAATCAGTAGATGGCGAGGACGAGATCCAAGAGGGAATTGGTGGACCTGCCCCTGGTATGTTCGGACATAAGCAACCCGGACCTGCCAAAACGTCAGTTTTAGGAAAATATGGAAAAGATTTGACAGCAGAGGCGAGGAAAAACAAACTTGACCCAGTGATAGGGAGACAGAAGGAAATTGAACGTATTGTTCAAATCCTATCAAGACGTACAAAAAATAATCCATGCTTAGTAGGTGAGCCGGGTGTTGGTAAGACTGCTGTCGTAGAGGGATTAGCGCAGCGGATTATAAATGGAGATATTACGGAGGAATTAAGAGATAAAAGACTTATTTCACTAGACATGGCCTCCTTATTAGCAGGTGCTAAGTTTAGAGGAGAGTTTGAGGAGCGTCTAAAAAAAGCAGTAGGCGAAGCGGTTAGATCAGGCGATATTATTTTGTTCATCGATGAACTTCATACTATCATAGGGGCAGGGGCTGGCGAAGGTGCCATCGACGCATCTAACATCTTAAAGCCGTTCTTATCCAAGGGCGAGATTCAGATTATAGGCGCTACTACTTTTGACGAATACAGGAAGAGGATTGAAAAAGATTCTGGATTAGAAAGACGTTTCCAAAAGGTAAAGGTGGAGGAGCCTAGCCTATCGGATGCCATAGAGATCATTGAAGGATTAAAGCATAAATACGAGGAACATCATCAGGTGCAAATCACGCCATTGGCTGTCAGTGCAGCGGTAAACTTAGCGGATAGATATATTAGTGACAGATTTTTACCAGATAAGGCTGTGGACTTGATTGACGAGTCGGCTGCTAGGGTAAGGCTGGCTGTATATGAGAACTCAGAAGAAATTATGGACCTAGAGACACAAATGACAGCCCTATCTGTGACAAAAGAAGAAGCAATCCTAAAACAGGACTTTGAAATGGCCGCCAGCATTAGAGATATGGAAGGCAACCTACTAGAAGTGATAGATACAAGGAAAAAGGAACTGCGCGCCAAAAACCAAGAAAAAGCAGTGGTGGGGCAGCGCGAAATTGCTAGAATCGTATCAGATTGGACTGGAATTCCTGTGGAAAAATTGACGCAGGATGAGACAGAAAAACTATTAAATATAGAAGATGTGCTTCATCAAAGAGTGATAGGACAAGATGAGTCCATCATTGCCATTGCCAGAGCCATTCGTAGAGCGAGGGTAGGGCTCAAAGACCCTAAGCGTCCTATTGGTTCGTTCATATTCCTAGGTCCAACGGGTGTTGGTAAAACAGAATTGTCCAAAGCCCTTGCAGAGGCATTGTTTGGTGATGAGAGTGCTATCATTAGACTAGATATGTCTGAATTCATGGAAAAACATTCTGTTTCCAAAATGATCGGATCCCCTCCAGGTTATGTGGGATACGATGAGGGCGGACAGCTGACAGAAAAGGTTCGTAGAAAACCTTATTCTGTCATCTTGCTTGATGAAATCGAAAAAGCAAGCGCAGACGTCTTCAATATATTACTACAAATCCTTGAAGACGGCCGGCTGTCCGACTCGAAAGGAAAAGTGGTAGACTTCAAGAATACAGTAATCATCATGACATCTAATGTGGGGGCTCATAGAATCAAAAAGCAAAAAAGTGTTGGATTCTCTTCCCCAGATATTGATGCCAAAATGAACCAATACGAGAAAATGAAAGAGAACGTAATGGACGAGTTAAAGCATACATTCCGTCCAGAGTTCCTCAATAGATTAGACGAGATTATCGTGTTCCACAGCCTCGACAAAGACCACATCACACAGATTGTGGATCTATTATCTGACGATTTGAAAAAACGTGCCCAGACACTAAAAATCTCTATGGAAATCAGCCCGGAGGTCAAAGAACACATCTTCATCAAAGGATTTGATGCGGACAACGGAGCGCGTCCGCTGAAGAGGACCATTACAAGGCTTATTGAAGATAAGTTTGCAGAGGAAATCCTAAAAGGCGACATCAAAGAAAATGATAAAGTATCCATTGGAATGGAAGACGATACAATCGTGTTCACAGTGGTAGAGAGATAATATGGCAAAAAAGGCAAAAATAGTATTCATGTGTCAAGAATGTGGATATGACAGTCCTAAATGGATGGGACAATGTATTTGCGGTGCATGGAATACAATGGTAGAAGAGAAGGTGTCAGAGGCAGCCGCCACAAATGATGCGAGAAGAATTGTTTCTGCCGATCGTGCCAAAGCTGTCAAGCTGTCAGATGTAAAATCTGGCGAGTATGACAGGATGGATACTGGCATTGGGGAACTGAACAGAGTATTAGGAGGGGGCCTTGTAAGAGGCTCCCTGACTTTGATTAGCGGCGAGCCAGGGATTGGTAAATCCACCATAATAATACAAACAGCCTCCCTGATCGCCCAACGGTATGGAAAAGTACTGTATGTAACAGGAGAAGAATCTGAAGAGCAAATCAAGATTCGTGCCGATAGGGTTTGTGGAGAACTGGCTGAGAATTTGTACCTATTGGCAGAAACCAACATCGAAGCCATCGTCAGCATAGCCACTGAGATGAAGCCAGCATTTTTGATTATAGACTCTATTCAAACCATGTTTTCCGCAGAGATTACCTCGGCGCCAGGTAGCGTATCCCAAGTCCGTGTGTGCGGCAATGAGTTAATGCGCATGGGAAAAACCATGGACATGCCTATATTCATCGTAGCCCATGTGACCAAGAGTGGGGAGCTGGCGGGGCCTAAGATTATAGAACATCTAGTGGACTGCGTGCTTAACTTCACCGGCGAGAGGGATCAAGAGTTTAGAATCCTTCGTTCCTACAAGAACCGATTTGGAACCACCAGCGAAATCGGCGCCTTTGAGATGAAAGAAGAGGGGCTAATTCAACTGGAGAACCTTTCAAAAAGCTTTCTAGAGGGAATGGAAGGGGAGCCAGAAGGCTCAGTGGCTACGGCCATATATGAGGGCACCAGGCCACTTATAATGGAGGTGCAAGCGCTAACATCTCAGACAAACATAGGATTTGCTAGAAGGACATCCATCGGAGTAGACAGTGGTAGGCTCAATATGATTATTGCTGTTTTAGATAAAAAAACAGGGATTTCTTTATTTAACCAAGATGTTTACGTCAATGTGGTGGGAGGTCTAAAACCAGAAGGCACATCCATTGACTTGGCAGTGGCATTGGCTATTTATTCCTCATCAAAAAACAAAAGAGCCTCAGGAAAAACCCTGGCCATAGGCGAAATCGGATTAACAGGCGACCTTAGAAGTGTGCCAAATGCAGAAAGAATCGCAAAAGAAGCAGCCAAGATGGGTTTTGAACAAATTATTTTGCCAAGGAAAAATGCAGAAAAAATCATGGACAAGCCTAAAGGAATAAAAATTTTGGGGGTAACTCATATCCGTGAAGCTATCGCTCACTACCTTATTTAAGGGATTACTTACTATATATAGTAGAATTTTGTTAAAAAAGTTAGAAAAAAGCCTATTTTATGTTGACAGCACATGTGCCGTGTGGTAATATAGTAGGCTTGACATGTGGGCTTGTCTGCTCTATACTAAAATAGAGAGGAGGGGAACTCGTGTATAATATCGGAGATCAAATTGTTTACCCAATGCATGGCGCAGGGATTATTGAAAAAATAGAAGAGCGCACCATCCTAGAAAAAGAGCGTATATATTACATATTGCGCATCCCCTTCGGAGATATGCAAATCATGATACCTGTAGACAATGTACAGGGTGTTGGTGTTAGAGGTGTGTCCCCTGCAGACGTTTTCGACCAAGTCGAGAGGGTACTGCAGATGGGTCTTACAAAGATGAATGAAAACTGGAATAAGAGATATGCCCACAACATGGAAAAGCTGAAGAGTGGGGACATATTGCAGGTGGCGGAGGTTGTTCGTAATCTCACCATTACCGATAGGGACAAAAAACTATCTACTGGTGAGAGAAAAATGCTTTCAAACGCACGTCAGATACTAATTAGTGAATTGATGTGTTCAAGAAGCCTAGAACTAGATGAAGCCAACGAATTAGTTTATAATGCCGTTTTTGGACAAAGAGCACACGCCTAGACAAGGGTTGTGTGTTTTTTATATAGCGAAATTTGCAGAAAGGAGGAGAAAAGATGCTTATTAAAATACTTACAGTAATCATTACAATCGCAGGAACTTTACTAGGATATGGAGTGGCATATTTATTTACTAACGAATTTCTACCTACTGATATTGGGGAACGATTTTTTAACTTAAGCGAAGGGCAGATGGTAGCAATTCAAATAGGTGTACCTATTTTTTTTGGAATTATATTTTTATTTTTAACGCCAGCTCTATTAAGGGCGGTCAAAGGACTTGCGAGGAACATTGAGAAAATCCCAACCATAGATATTATTTTAGGAACCTTGGGTCTGGTGATAGGCCTTATTATTGCATTCTTAATCAGTCAAATCTTAGAAGCTATCCAATTCATGTATTTAGGGACTATTTTATCCATTTTTGTATATATATTACTTGGCTATCTGGGAATTTACTTGGCTACGCAAAAATTACGAGAAATTCCATGGGCAAGCCTACTGGTGGGTAAAAAATCATCAAGTACGCCAAGCAAGGGCAAGGGCAAAGGGATTCCTACAGTACCTAAAATACTAGATACCAGTGTCATCATAGATGGAAGAATTGCAGATATTATGAGAACGGGGTTTTTTGAAGGAACCATCGTTATTCCTGAATTTGTTCTCATGGAACTACAGCACATTGCAGACTCATCGGATTCCCTAAGGAGAAACAGGGGGCGTAGAGGGCTAGATGTTCTCAATACCATTCAAAAGGAATATGGCATTGAAATCTACAATACTTCATCTGAAAAAAGTATATTGGAGATTCCTGAGGTAGACACAAAATTGCTAAAACTAGCCCAGATGATGGGTGGCAAAGTGGTAACAAACGATTTTAATTTGAATAAAGTAGCGGAAATCAAAGGGGTTAGCGTTCTTAATATCAATGAGTTGACCAACGCATTGAAACCTATCGTACTACCAGGCGAAGACATGCAACTATTCCTTGTCAAAGAAGGAAAAGAAAGCGAACAGGCAGTGGCTTATCTAGATGATGGCACCATGATCGTGGTAGAAGGTGGACGAAAATTCATTGGACATACCATAGACACTACCGTTACAAGTGTTCTTCAGACGTCAGCGGGAAGAATGATTTTTGCAAAACCAAAGAGATAGGAAACATGTATAAAGACAAAAAAATATCAGTAATAATTGCTGCCGCCGGCTTCGGAAAACGAATGGGCGGCAGTACGAATAAGCAGTACATAGTCCTAGGGGATAGGCCTGTTCTAGCACATACGTTAGGTGTTTTTCAGCGGCAACTATCCATAGATGAAATCATCATTGTGGTCAGAGACGATGAAAGGGATATGTGCCAAAAGCAAATAGTAGAAAAATACAAATTTAGCAAAGTGAAGCAAATCGTGAGCGGTGGAGCTGAGAGGCAAGACTCTGTGAACAGTGCTTTGAACGCCATAGACAACCAGAACGGATATGTTCTCATTCACGATGGGGCTAGGCCCTTTGTCAGTCCTGAGGAGATCCAAGACGTGCTAGAGATGGCCATGACCCATGGAGCGGCGGCGGTAGGGGTTGCGGTGAAGGATACCATAAAAGTGGCAGATGAAAAAGGGTGTATTATGGGCACCCCAGAGCGAAAAACTTTATATGCCATACAAACCCCACAAGCCTTTAGGGTGGTGGACATAAAAGCAGCATTTGCCAAGGCATATGCTGACGGGTTTTACGGGACAGATGACACGGTACTACTTGAAAGGCTTGGGCAAAAGGTATATATTAGTAAGGGTAAGTACACAAATATTAAAATCACCACGCCAGAAGATTTGGTCATGGGTGAAGCCATAATAGGAGACCAAGAAAGTATGAAAGAGATACGCAGCGGGCTTGGATATGATGTCCATGCTTTCGCAGACAATAGAAAATTAATATTAGGAGGCGTAGATATTCCCCACACAAAAGGTCTCCTTGGACATTCCGATGCGGATGTGATTACCCATGCCATCATGGACGCACTGCTAGGGGCAGCAGGTCTTAGGGACATTGGCAAACACTTTCCAGATACAGATCCGCAGTACAAAAGCATTTCTAGCCTACTGCTCTTAGAAAAAGTTGGACAGCTATTGGCTGAAAGAGGCTGTAGGATTGTGAATATAGATTCCATTATTATAGCCCAAGCACCAAAGCTAGCACCACATATAGACCAAATGGTCAGCAATGTAGCCGAGAGCTTAGGAATAGAGCCCGAAAGGGTTAACATAAAAGCAACCACCACAGAAAGGTTAGGGTTTGAGGGGAGAGAAGAGGGGATCTCAGCCCAAGCCATTGTAACGATTGCTCGTTAATTTTCCGCCATGTGGGCTTGGCTAATTTGAATCCGATTCTCGCGTACCATGTGTACGCTGTGAGTCGTTTAAATTGCCTGCACGCCACCTGACGAAAAATTCCCGTCGCAATAATTGGTCTCTGAATTTTCAACATGTGGGCTTATTTAAAATGAAACGTTAGTATAAAAATTAAACATAACATAGAGAGGAGGTCGCGAAGGAAAATTTTCGTCAGACACGAAGCAGAATTTGAAACGTCTCGGAGCATATATGTAATATGTGAGAACTGGATTCAAATTTTGCGCCAAAGTATCACGGAAATTTAACGAGCGAACAATTATGAAACTGAGTAAAATGCACATACATACGCTACGCGAAGCACCAACAGAGGCAGAAATCCCTAGCCACATCTATCTGTTAAGAGCAGGGATGATCAGAAAACTCGTATCGGGGGTTTATGGATACATGCCATTTGGGTATAGGGTCATCAGAAAAATAGAAGAGATTGTCAGGCAGGAGATGGACGCCAAGGGGGGACAAGAGATTCTCATGTCTGCTATCCAGCCTGCTGAGTTGTGGCAAGAGTCAGGGCGTTGGTATGCCTATGGACCAGAAATGTGGAGACTGAAGGACAGGAACGAAAGAGATTTCTGTTTAGGACCAACCCACGAAGAGATTTTCACAGATATTATACGATCAGAAGTAACATCACATAGACAGTTGCCAATGAATTTATATCAGATCCAGACAAAATATAGAGATGAGCAAAGACCTCGTTTTGGACTAATGCGTAGCCGTGAGTTCATCATGAAGGATGCCTATTCATTTGACAAGGACAAAGAAGGACTAGATAAGAGCTACTGGGAAATGTACGATGCTTATGAGAAAATATTTACTCGCTGTGGACTGGAATATCGTGCCGTAGAGGCGGACACCGGGGCTATAGGGGGCAGTGATTCCCATGAGTTCACAGCTATATCTGAAGTGGGAGAGAGCGAAGTGGCATACTGCGATAGTTGCGACCTAGCAGCCACCACAGAAAGAGCAGAATGTGTTGGTGATGAGCCGTCTGTAGAGCCAGAATTAGCATTAGAAGAGGTGCATACGCCAAACACCAAGACCATTGATGACTTGGTTAAATTCTTAACAATTCATAAAAAGAAAACCATGAAAGCATTACTATTCCAAGCATACAAAGACGAAACCAATTTTGAGTATGTAGTAGCATTTATTCGTGGCGATAGAGAACTGAATGTGGTTAAGCTGGTGAATGCCTTGAATATCCCAGAGCATGCATTGGTGTTTGCCAACGAAATTGAAATGAACAAGGTCACAGGCGCGGTAGGCGGATTTACTGGACCGATCGGTCTGCAAAATTGCAAAATACTTCTTGATGCTGAACTTAAAGATGCAAAAAATCTTGTGGCTGGTGCCAACAAGGCGGATTACCATGTGAAAAATATAAATCATGGAAGAGATTTCACAGCGGACTTGATTTTAGATTTAAAGCTAATCAAAGAAGGTGACAAATGTCCTAAATGTGGCGCACCTGTTAGGATTGCCCGTGGCATTGAAGTAGGGCAAGTGTTCAAACTTGGCACAAAGTACAGTGAAGCCATGAAAGCCGTATACAAAGATGAAAATATGAAGGATCAGGTCATGGAGATGGGTTGCTACGGTATTGGTGTATCAAGAACTATGGCGGCCATTGTAGAGCAATACCATGATGAGAACGGCATCATTTGGCCAGTGGCAGTGGCACCGTATCACGCCATTGTGTCTGTTGTTAATGTAAAAGACGAAGGGCAGATGAAGCTGGGCACTGAGATTTATGAGGAACTAAAGTCTGTAGGCATTGAGGCGCTACTTGACGATAGAGATGAGAGAGCCGGTGTTAAGTTCAAGGATGCTGATTTAATGGGTATTCCTGTGAGAATAACAGTGGGCAAAGGTGCTGTCAGTGGCATGGTGGAATACAAACTGAGAAAAGAAGCTGATAAAGTTGATATGACAGCAAAGGATGCTGTTCATGCTGCCGTAGGATTTATTGACGGAGAGATGTTCGACAAATAAAAAAAGTATAGGAGCGACAAACTATGAAAGTCCTATGGCAACTATTCATTACGTTTTTAAAAGTAGGAACCTTCACCTTTGGTGGAGGTCTTGCTATGCTGCCTGTTATTAGAAGTGCTGTGGTGGATGAGAAAAAGTGGCTCACGGATGAAGAGATCATAGATTGTTTTTCTGTGTCACAATCACTACCAGGGGTGCTTGCTTTGAATTCCTCCATATATGTGGGGAACAAGGTTAAAGGCCTGGGGGGCGCCGTGGTAGCGGCCCTAGGTGTGGCATTGCCAGCCTTTATTTCAATTTTAGTATTTGTTATATTTTTAAAACAAGCAGAAGACAATCAATATGTAAAAGGTGCATTTGAAGCGGTACAAGCCGCTTCTGTAGGCCTTATTTTAGTCACAACGGTGAATATGGCTAGAAAGATCATGGTGGGGCTGACGGAAATCATAATCGCCATTGCGTCATTTCTACTCATTGTTGTGGCTGGCGTTAGTGCCGTGTGGGGTATTATAGTTGGCGGGGTTGCAGGATATGTGGTATATATACTAAAAAAGGCAAAAATAGCAAGAGGTGACAGATGATTATGTTACTATTGAGACTATTCATGCTGTTTTTTAAAATAGGAGCCTTTAGTTTTGGTGGCGGATATGTGATGTTACCAATTATATACCAAGGCATTCAGGAAATTGGCAAAATGACAGCGGAGGAGTTTGCCAATTTAGTGGCGTTGTCCCAAATCACACCAGGACCAATAGCCATCAATGCGGCAACCTATGTCGGATACGAACATGCAGGCGTGATAGGTGCTGTGACAGCAACCATAGGCGTGGCATTGCCATCTATTATTTTGGTAATCCTTGTGATGAAAATGCTGGACAAGTTCAAAGGCAGCCAAGGGGTAGAAGCGGTGCTTGGTGGTGTTAGACCAGCTACCGTAGGCTTACTGGCAACGGCTGTCATATTTTTGGCAGAGACATCTATATACGACAAAGAACTTTTGATGCAGCTGGATTTGAATGGATTTCATCTCATACCCCTTGCTATATGCATTCTAACTGTTTACCTGCATGCAAGATTTAAAATCAGCCCAATCAAACTCACATTGTTAGCGGCGCTATTAGGAGTACTATTTACATGCCTCCAATAATTCCTTTAAAAAGCATTAATAGAGATCATTTAGAAACCGTCGGGCAAAAGGTATTCGAGATCAGTAGACTTGAGACTTACGACTTTAGGGTGCCCGACGGATTTTGTATTACCTCAGATGTCTATGCACGGTATATGGCGCCATACTTGGGTCATGTTCGCAAAATAGATCATCAGGCGAAAAGGACCCAAGTGCTCCGCGCTGCGGAGGACCTGCGAGCCGTGATCGGGGAGCTGGCTCTGGCGCCGGACACCCTAGCTGCTGTG
The DNA here is from genome assembly GCA_031553975.1 of Anaerovoracaceae bacterium. Classification (GTDB taxonomy): domain Bacteria; phylum Bacillota; class Clostridia; order Peptostreptococcales; family Anaerovoracaceae; genus JAVBKP01. Next base: position 28,763 of record JAVBKP010000122.1, read on the forward strand.
AAAATGGCTATTCGTGATTTTAATGGAGAATCAAAACTCATGGCGAGGCCATGTGTTTTTTATAGGGGAACAGGGGAGTTTGTATACACAGACAAATACCATGCCTATTTTGATTTGACAGAGCAAAATGTGGAAGAAATCGTAATCAAGTGCTGGCAAGGGCTTTTTTCAGAAGAAGCCGTCATGCACAAACGTAAAATAAATATAGAAAATGAAGATATAGAAATAGCCATTTTAGTGCAACAAGTAGTAGAAGGCAATGTGGCAGGGAGCCTCCACACATCAGACCCGAGAGACAACGACAACGGGGTTTTCTTTGTGCAAGCGGGGTATGCCAACAAACATGCTACCCTTTTCAAGGATGCTTATGCAGAGGAATACGTGGTAGATAAAGAGGATTTTGCTATCGCCAAACTACAAGAGGACGGACAGCTTAGTCGCCTCATCGACGATGAACAAGTGGTGAAAATCGCTAAAATGGGGTTGGAGATTGAAGAGATTTTTGGGGTCTGCAAACGTGTGGAATGGGTCACTGACAAAGAAGGGCGTATTTGGATAGTCCAGAGCGAGAGTGTGGCCAATTGGTATCCAGCCAAGGTGGAAAGCCTTGCAGACAGAAAGACACAGAAGAGGATTTATGCCTATTTAGGACGCGTCTTTGGTACAGAAGACATACTATGTGATGCGACAAAATCCATGCTAGATAGAATATCACCAGTACCAATACATTATTTTGGTAGCAGACCCTATGTTGAAATACAAGATATTGTATTAAACACAGGCAGGTTAGGGCAGATGGTGCTAGACATCATTGAGGCTATGGATTACCAGACGGCAGAGCGGATCAACACCATTCTAGACCTGCCGGATGAAGAAGGGCTAAAACGAAGAAGCAAGATGGCTAACCTTGGAAAAGTGGCAAAGTACACAGCCTTAGATGCAAAATTCAAACTAGGCACAAGGAATGCTACCTTGGCGGAGACTGTGGACAATGCATTGGGAAAAGCTGAGTTCTTCATGAGAGAATTAGAAGAAACTCTGGATGTTAGCCCGAATTTGCAGAACAAACTGACTGCCCTCGAGGACGGCCTTTTGAGATCGTTCAAGATGGTGTTTAAGGACCTATTCTCTCTGCTAGGGGTAGGGATAAAAAGTCTATCGCAATTACGCGATATGAGTGAAACAAGTTTAACACCAGAGCACGATGCTATGAGAATGGCAGGGTCAGGTAGCTTAGGCACCATTGATAAAATCATGGAGGAGCTACAGCAAGTTTTTGATATATTTGCCGCCAAGGACAAGGCTGAGACCGATAAAATCATTTTTGATCGCAATGAAGAGGGCAATATATTTAGCTACAAAAGTTTTTGGACTGATATGGAAAATATCACCACTCTTTGTGGCAAGGAAACAGCAGAGGCTTTTAGCCTATTCTTCAAAAAGTATGGGCATTGGGGAATTGACCAATTGGACATAAAAAACCGTACATGGAATGATGATGCTACCATATTGTTTGAAGCACTAAGAGAAAGCAGTCAAGAAAACAAAGAGCAAAATGAAAATATCCTAGTGGAAGCGGAAGGCATGCTAGCTAGTTTCTTTGGAAACAAAGGAGAAAAGCTTGTCTGTAATGTTAGACTTACACTACCAATTGTTGGTATGATTAATAAAGTTTTTGCAAGATTGATACAACTGACAAAAGAGATAGTAGATGAAGTTGGGTTAGCCCTTGAGGCAGAAAAAAAGCTAATGGACCGTAAAGATGTGACATATTTGCGCATAGAAGAGATGATGGCCGCACTGAATTCCAACGAGTCAGTCATCGCCATCCTTTTAGCCAGAAAAAAAGAAGAAAAACTTGCAATAGGGCTAGTGCCACCAAGAACCATGCTGACCGACGGGATAGTACCTGAGGCGTTGCATAGAACCATTGAAGATGACACCATAGGGCAAAACTGGCAGTTGCTCCAGGGCAAAGGTGTATCACCAGGCACGGTAGAGGGTGTGGCTAGGGTTATTAAAACAATGACACGAATACGACTCTCACCAGGGGAAATACTAGTTGTACCATCCATGAATCTAGGTTGGACGCCGTTGATGGTACAAGCGGCAGGGGTGATTTCTGACTGTGGGGGACAAGGCTCTGTGGGAACGGTTTTCTGCGCCAAACGAGGTATCCCAGCTATAGTAGGTGTGAGAGGATGCACCCAATCCATTAACACAGGAGATGTGATTAGAATTGACGGAATTACTGGAAATGTAGTAAAATTATATATTGAATAAATCAAGAGGAGATAAAGAATGAGTAATAAAGTACGTGCCCGCTTTGCCCCGAGTCCTACAGGATTTGTGCATATCGGAAGTCTTAGAACAGCCCTATACAACTACCTATTCGCAAAGAAAAACGGAGGAGAATATATCCTTCGCATAGAAGATACAGACCAAACCAGATTCGTAGAAGGTGCCATTGAAGATATGATTGCTGCTTTTGAATGGGCAGGCATACATAACGACGAAGGTGTAGTGGTGGAGAACGGGCAGACCATTCAAAAAGGTGATTTTGGCCCATACATCCAGTCAGAAAGATTAGAGATATACAAAAAGTACGTTGACCAGCTGCTGGAAAACGACTACGCCTACTATTGTTTCTGTACAAGGGACAGACTAGATAAAGTAAAAGAAGAGCAAATGGCAAAAGGCGATACACCACGTTATGATGGACATTGTCGTAGCATAAGCTTAGAAGAGGCGAGAAAAAGGGCAGCAGCAGGTGAGCCTCATGTAATTCGCCTGAAATTCCCAGAAAATACAGATATTAACTTTGAAGATATTGTACGAGGAAGCATCACCATGAATACAAGGGACCTTGATGACCAAGTATTGATGAAGACAGATGGATTCCCAACATATCACTTTGCTGTAGTCATAGACGATCATTTGATGGGGATTACCCATGTGATCCGCGGTGAAGAGTGGGTATCTTCTACACCAAAACACGTATTCCTATACCAAGCCTATGGGTGGGAGGCACCAAAGTTTGTCCACTTGCCCAACATACTAGGCAAGAGCGGAAAAAAACTATCTAAACGCAACGATTCAGTGGCGGTATCAGACTTTAAGGCCAAAGGCTATTTGCCACAGGGGCTACTAAACTATTTGTCACTTGTGGGATGGAGTCCAGAGGGCGAACAGGAAATTTTCTCAATGGAGGAGCTGATAGAGGCATTTTCCTTAGAGAGAATATCAAAAGCCGGAGGCATATTTGATGTAGATAAGTTGAACCATATCAATAGCCATTACATGAAGACAGAAGACCTAGATGTACTGACAGAAGTAGCGATTCCACATTTGATGGAGGCGGGGTACATCACAGAGGCGGATGCGAAAGAGCGTAGGGACTGGATCAAGGATGTGGTTACCTTGCTGAAAGACAGACTCTCTCATATGGAAGAAATCAAAACCGAGGCGGGCATATTCTTCAAATCAGAATATCAGATGGTGGATGAGAATGCTAAGGAAATCATGAAAGTCACACATATGCCACAGCTACTTGATATATTTGAAGCGAAGGTAAAAGCTGCCCAAACAATAGACAATGACTTTGGAAAAAATACTTTCAAAGAGATTCAGGCAGAAACTGGCTATAAGGGCAAAGATTTGTTCATGCCCCTTCGTGTAGCCCTAACAGGAGAAGTGCATGGGCCAGACATGGGATTAGCCATGAAAGTCCTTGGCAAAGAAAGACTGCTTGCAAGAGTAGCGTTTGCCCGCACATTGCTATAACAATCAGAAAGTAATTAAAAGAAAGGGGTCAAAATAAATGAGAATTTATAATACTCTTACAAGAAAGAAAGAAGAATTTGTCCCAATAGATGAAAATGAGATTAAGATTTATGTCTGCGGACCTACCGTATACAACTATTTTCACATTGGCAATGCTAGACCATTCGTTGTCTTTGACACATTGCGCAAATATCTTGAATATACAGGGAAAAATGTAAAATTCGTACAGAACTTTACAGATGTGAATGACAATATTATCAACAAAGGAAGAGAAGAAGGCGTAGGACCTACAGCCATCAGTGAAAGATTCATAGACGAGTATTTCAAAGATGCGGCGGCACTTAATGTGAAAAAAGCCACAGTCCATCCACGGGTAACAGAGACAATTCCAGAGATTATTGAGTTCATTGAGACTTT
>JAVBKP010000093.1:0-10148 GCA_031553975.1 Anaerovoracaceae bacterium
GTAGACACGGAAGAAGCCACTGATGTTCAGTATTATAAAGCCACCAGTATGGTAGTAAAAGACATTCTCTCTGAAATGAGAATGCATAGCAAAGAGCTTAGGAATGAAAACAAAGATAAACAAGTGTTCTACTTGTCTATGGAGTTCTTGCCAGGACAATCACTTAGAAACAACTTATTTAACCTACGCTATGAAGACAAGTTCAAAGAAGCATTGAAATTTTTTGATGTAGATCTTGAGACACTGTATGCTATTGACCCTGATGCAGGGCTAGGCAATGGTGGACTAGGAAGGCTGGCGTCTTGCTATTTAGACGGTTTGACTGCCAATAATATGCCAGGTCATGGGTTTTCCATCTATTATGAGCACGGTATTTTCAAACAAAAAATTGTCAACAACGAGCAAGTAGAGTACCCCGACGATTGGACTACCTATGGGGAGACGTGGCTTGTTGAAAAAGAAGACGAAGCGGAAGAGATTCGCTTTGGTGGAACTCTACACGAAAAATGGGATGAACAGGGACGAATGGAACTGATTCACAAAGATTTTACGGCTGTAATTGCCAAGCCTTACGACATGATGATCTCTGGTTATGATGCAGAGATTGTTAACTCATTGAGATTGTGGAGGGCTAGCTCAAAAGACAGCATTGACATGACATTCTTCTCCTCTGGAGAATACCTAAAAGCCATGGAAAAAAAGGCAATGGCAGAGGTTATCTCTAAGATTTTGTACCCAGAAGACAAGCATACAGAAGGAAAACTGCTGAGGATGAAACAGCAATATTTCTTTGTGTCAGCCTCTATCAAGAATATCATTAGAAGGCATTTGAGAAGATATGGTACATTAGAGAATTTTGCAGAGAAAAACGTAATTCACTTAAACGATACACACCCAGTACTTGCCATTCCAGAGTTAATCAGACAGTTCATAGACGAGCAGAAGATGACATGGAATGACGCGTGGAATATTACTCGAAAATGTACAGCATACACCAATCACACAGTATTAGAAGAAGCGTTAGAAAGATGGCCAGAGGAGATGCTGTCTAGCTTGCTTCCCCGGATTCACTCTATTCTTCGTGAGATTAACAAGCGTGTCAGTGCATCACTGCGAGAAAAAATCGGTGATGATGAACGTGCTATTGCCAAAATGGCCGTTATTTATAATGGAGAAATTCGCATGGCTAACTTAGCCATCGCAGTAGGGTACTCTGTCAATGGAGTAGCCGCTATTCATAGCCAAATCCTAAAAGACACAACATTTAGTGATTTTTATAGAGCCATGCCAGAAAAGTTTACCAATGTAACAAATGGGATTGCCTATAGAAGGTGGCTTTGCCAAGCCAATCCAGACCTGACAGCACTCATTAGTGAGCTGATTGGAGATGGATTTAAAAACAATGCTGACAAACTAGAAGATTTATTGAAATTTAAAGGTGATGCAAACGTATTAAAGCGTATGGATGCCATTAAAAGAGAGAATAAAATCAGACTTGCCAATTATGTCAATGACCACAATGGAATCGTCCTAGATCCAGATTCCATATTTGATGTGCAGGTTAAACGTCTCCACGAATACAAACGTCAAATGCTAAATATTTTCCATATTATTCACTTATACAATGTGATTAAGGAAAATCCAAACGCAGACATAACACCGAGAACGTTTATATTTGGCGCCAAAGCCGCTGCTGGGTATCATTTAGCCAAAGAGACCATAAAGTTGGCCAATGTGTTGGCACAGCAGATTAACAATGATCCAGTGGTTAGAGATAGAATTAAAATTGTGTTCTTAGAGAACTACTCTGTGTCGTTATCAGAGATTATCATGCCAGCTTCAGATGTATCAGAGCAGATTTCTTTAGCGGGGAAAGAAGCTTCTGGCACAGGTAATATGAAGTTTATGATCAATGGAGCCATTACAATTGGTACATTAGATGGTGCCAATGTAGAAATACACCAAGCAGTAGGTGATGAGAACATGTATCTGTTTGGCATGAGATTAGAAGATGTTAACAACCTAATCGCCTCTAGGAGATTCAACCCAGAAGAGTATAAAAGAAATGACAGAAACATTTTCAAAGTAATTGAAACTTTAGAAAATGGCATTGGTGGCAATGCCTTTGACGATATTGTTAAATCAATCATGCATGGATTTAATGGCGCACCAGCAGATCCATACTATATTTTAGCAGACTTTAATGAATATAGAAAAGCCCAAGAGCGAGTGAGTGCAGATTGGCATGATCGAAAAAAATGGAATGAAATGTCACTGGTGAACATAGCCAAGTCAGGTATATTCTCAGCAGATAGAAGTATTAGAGAATACGCACAAAACATTTGGCATATAAAACCAATGATATAATTTACCCCACTAGGAAACCTAGCGGGGACCCCAAAAGTAGGCCAAAAAAATCTTGGGCAGAGCCCCAGCTTATTTTTGACAGAAATAGAGGTTAAAGAATGATATTTTACGATTCAAAAAATGAATTTTATAAAGAACCATTTGGCGCCGTAGCGGAACGTACGAAAGTACGATTCCGCTTTTGTGCACCTAGGAATCTTGCGGCTAAGGAGGCACTACTGATCATAGATCAGGACGGCGCATTAGAACAGAGTCTCAAAGCCCAAAAGTATTTGACCATAGGCGATGTTGACGTATTTGAATGCGAGTACCAACCTGAGGCGCCAGGTATATACTTTTATAGATTTTGCGTGATTTCCAGCTGGGACGAATGGTTTTTCTTAGTACCGGGAGATGAAGGCGGTAGGCTTTCAAATACCAAAGAAGGTCAGTACCAGTTAAGCGTATATGCAGCTGATTATAAAGTGCCCCACTGGATAAAGGGCGGTTTGATGTATCAGATTTTCCCAGAAAGATTTAACCGAAGCAAAAATTATGATGTGAATAAGGTCATCGCCAAGGACCCTAGGGCAAAGCTAGCCATGGACAAAGAATACATACTGAGGGAGGACTGGGGCGGAACACCTGTATACAAGCCAAATGAATTAGGCATTATCACCAACAACGACTTTTTTGGGGGTAATCTCCAAGGAATCATCGAAAGACTTCCATATTTGGAAAACTTAGGGGTTACAGTTATATTTTTGAATCCAATTTGTGAAGCCTTTTCAAGCCACAGATATGATACAGCAGACTACAAGAGAGTGGATCCAATGCTAGGAACAGAAGAGGACTTTGTAGAGCTATGCAGCAAGGCCAAAAGCAGAGGAATAAAAATAATACTAGATATTTCATTTAACCATACAGGTAGCGACAGCATTTACTTCAATAAGAGAGGTAGATATCCAGAATTAGGCGCCTACCAAAGTAAAAAATCACCGTATTATAGCTGGTATGAATTCCATGATCATCCTGATGGCTATGGAAGCTGGTGGGGGATTAATACGTTGCCCCAAGTCCATGAAGGGCACCCAGATTTCATTGATTTTATCATTACAGGAAAAAATTCTGTGGTGAAACACTGGCTATCAAAAGGTGCATCTGGACTGAGACTGGATGTGGCTGATGAACTGCCACCAGTATTCTTAGATACACTGAGAGAAACAGTGAAGAGCATAGACCCAGACATTGTTATCCTAGGAGAGGTGTGGGAAGATGCCTCTAATAAGATAGCATATGACCGCAGAACACAGTATTTTTGGGGCAAACAGTTAGACAGTGTCATGCACTATCCACTGAAGGATGCAACCATAGAATTCCTTACCAATCAAATAGATGGAGAGCTTTTTTGTGCAAAATTAGAAACATTACGAGAAAATTACCCACGTGAAGTTTTTTATGGTACAATGAATTTGCTAGGGACTCATGATACCGCAAGAATACTTACAGTCCTTTCTCTTGGAGGAAGATTATTCCAATTTCCCCGAGATGACAAAGCCATAATGGATACGTTAATCACCAATGAAGAATTGGAAAATGGAATAGAAAAACTATTCTTAGCATTGCTGATATGGGCATTCATGCCAGGCATTCCTTGTCTGTATTATGGTGACGAGTTGGGCATGCAAGGTGCGGAAGATCCATTTAATAGAAAGTGCTTTGAAGAGCAAAAAGCAAATCAAAAGGTCAAGACATTTTATCAGGACATGCTTTCTTTTAGAAAGTCCCTTGGAGAATTTGGAGATTGGGAATACAAACCATTTATATGTGAAGAAAACATCTTTGGATTTATAAGGGAAAAAACCGTAACACAAGGACCAAAGGACAAGAAAACAAGCATATTGGTCGTTATTAATAGAGGAGAGCATCCAGCTGAAATACATGTTCCAGTAGGAAAAGAACAGGCATTTGGTAGAATGTTTATGATAGGAAATGTCACAAAGGATGAGTTTATTATTAAGCTAGAAGGAAAAACTGGCGTCATAATAGAGATAATGTAGGAGGAAAAAATTACCATGTCAAAAAAAGTTTTTAAAACCATGGACGGAAATGCAGCGGCAGCACACGTATCTTATGCGTTTACTGAAGTAGCAGCAATTTTCCCAATCACACCATCTTCAAACATGGCCGAAAATGTAGACGAATGGGCTGCATATGGCAGAAAGAACATGTTTGGTCAAGAAGTTTCTGTTGTAGAGATGCAATCTGAGGGAGGAGCTGCAGGCGCGGTGCATGGATCACTTGCTGCTGGCGCTTTAACTACTACCTATACGGCCTCTCAAGGGTTACTTTTGATGATTCCGAATATGTACAAAATCGCGGGAGAGCTTCTTCCAGGCGTATTCCACGTATCGGCTAGAACATTGGCAGCGCATGCACTATGTATCTTCGGAGATCATTCAGACGTAATGTCAGCAAGACAAACTGGTTTTGCTTTCCTTGCTTCTAACTCTGTACAAGAAGCCATGGACCTTGCAGGTGTTGCACACCTAGCTACTATTAAATCAAGAGTTCCATTTGTTCATTTCTTTGACGGATTTAGAACATCTCACGAAATTCAAAAAATCGAAGTCATTGACTATGATGTATTTGAGAAACTGGTTGATAAAGAAGCACTTCAAAGATTCAGAGACCATGCACTAAGCCCAGAGCACCCAGTGACTCGTGGTACAGCGCAAAATCCTGATATCTTCTTCCAAGCGAGAGAAGCTGCCAATAGCTTTTATGATGCTGTTCCAGGTGTTGTAGAAGAGTATATGAATGCGATTTCTAAAGAAACTGGTCGCAACTACAAGCCTTTTGACTACGTTGGCGCACCAGATGCAGAAGAAATCATTGTAGCCATGGGTTCTGTTTGTGAAACAATCGAAGAGACCATCAATGCACTAAATGCAGAAGGTAGAAAACTAGGACTAGTGAAAGTTAGACTATACAGACCTTGGTCTAATCAGCACTTCTTTGCAGTATATCCTAAGACTGTTAAAAAAATCACAGTTCTTGATAGAACCAAAGAGCCAGGTGCTATTGGAGATCCTCTATTCATGGACGTTGCAGCAATGTTCTATGACAAAGAGCAAAGACCACAGCTCATTGCGGGAAGATATGGACTTGGATCAAAAGATACCATTCCTCCGCACATTGTTGCTATATATGACAACATGGCTAAAGCTGAGCCTAAGAACCACTTTACAGTGGGTATCAACGACGACCTATACGGAAGTTCACTAGAGATTACTTCTGATTTAGTATCTGAGCCAGAAGGAACAGTACGTTGCAAATTCTGGGGTCTTGGATCTGACGGAACAGTAGGCGCTAACAAGAACGCAATCAAAATCATCGGTGACAATACTGATTTATACGCACAAGGATACTTCGCGTATGACTCTAAGAAGTCTGGTGGTGTTACAATCTCTCACTTGCGTTTTGGTAAGAACAAGATTCAATCTACTTACTTAATCAACAGTGCTGACTTTGTTGCTTGTCACAACCAAGCCTATGTATACCAATACAACCTATTAAAAGGTCTTAAAAAAGGCGGAAAATTTGTACTAAATACTGTTTGGAATGCAGACGAAGTTGATAAAAATCTGCCAGGCCAAATGAAAAGATATATTGCTAAGAACGATATCAAATTCTATACAATTGATGCTACATCAATCGCTAGAGAAATCGGTCTAGGCAACAGAATCAACATGATTATGCAATCTGCCTTCTTCAAACTTGCAGATGTAATTCCGCAAGAAGATGCTATGAAATACAACAAAACAGCCATTGAGAAGAGTTATGGCAAAAAGGGCGCTAACATTGTAGAGATGAACTTCAAAGCCCTAGAGCGTGGCGCAGATATTCAGCAGTTCACAGTACCTGCCTCTTGGGTAGATGCTAAGGACGATGAAAAAGTTAAAAAAGACGTGCCAGCATTCATCGAAGAAGTAGTAATGCCAATGAATGCACAAGCAGGAGATGATCTTCCAGTATCTGCATTCAAAGGAATCGAAGATGGTACATTCCCAGCAGGTACCACGCAGTACGAAAAACGCGGCGTAGCTGCATTCGTGCCAGAGTGGATCAAAGAGAACTGTATCCAATGTAACCAATGTTCGTTGGTATGTCCACATGCTACCATCAGGCCGATCCTAGCCACTGGCGAAGAGGCAGGTAAAGTGGAAGGATTTGAGACACTTAAAGCAAATGGTAAAGGACTAGAGGACTTTGGATTCAGAATCCAAGTATCCCCACTTGACTGTATGGGTTGCGGACAGTGCGCAAGCATATGCCCAGCTAAGACAAAAGCTCTAGAATTGAAGCCTATTGCTTCTCAAATGGCAGAGCAACCAAAGTGGGATTACGCTGTTAACAAACTTCCAATCAGAGACAATATCTTATCTAAAGATAAAATTAAGCCAAGTCAATTCGGCAAGCCATACATGGAGTTCTCAGGCGCTTGTGCTGGATGCGGAGAGACTGCATACATCAAGCTTGTGACACAACTATATGGTGACAGAATGATGATCGCCAATGCCACTGGATGTTCTTCTATTTGGGGAGCTTCTGCACCAGCGACACCATATACAAAAGATGCCAATGGAAGAGGCCCATCTTGGGCTAACTCACTGTTTGAGGACAATGCTGAGTTTGGTTTAGGAATGGCAAAAGGTCACAGACAAATTAGAGACAAAATCGTGCTAAGCATGAACGAGCTACTAGGAATGGACATTGATGCTAACGCTAAATCTGCCGTACAAAACTGGTTAGACAACGTGAACAATGGTGATGAGTCTAGAAATGCTTCGGAGGCAGTACTAAAAGCCCTTGAGGGTGTTAGTGGAGATGCCAAAGCAGTAGCAGCAGAGATAGTTAGCAGAAAAGACTACCTAGTGAAAAAATCATTCTGGGCACTTGGTGGAGACGGATGGGCATATGACATCGGATTCGGTGGACTTGACCACGTACTTGCATCAGGGGAGAATATCAATGTTCTAGTATTTGATACAGAGGTTTATTCTAACACTGGTGGACAAGCATCTAAATCAACACCAGTAGGCGCAATCGCTAAGTTTGCTGCTTCTGGAATGAAAATCAAGAAAAAAGACCTTGGAAGAATCGCCATGTCTTACGGCTATGTATATGTAGCACAAGTAGGTATGGGTGCTAACCAACAACAAGTTCTTGATGCTATTCGCGAAGCTGAAGCTTACAATGGACCATCTCTAATCATCGCCTACGCACCATGTGTAAACCACGGATTAAAGGCTGGCATGGGCATGGCTCAACAAAACATCAAAGAAGCTGTTGAGTGCGGATACTGGCACCTATATAGACACAATCCTGAGAAGGCTGTAGGTGGAGCGAACCCATTCACATTGGATTCAAAAGAGCCAGACCACAGCAAATTCAAAGACTTCCTAAGAGGACAAGTAAGATACTCTGCCCTTGAAAAAGAGTTCTCAGACACCGCAGGAGAGCTGTTTGACACAGCACAACTACACGCAGTAGAACGTCTAAACGAATACAAAAAATTAGCCAACAACTAATAAAGTCACCCAAAACCCTGCATAGCTCTATGCAGGGTTTTGATTTGCTTTCAATTGGGGTGAAGCCGTCCCCGATGCACACTTTGCATAGCACCTTCATACACTATTAGTAATATGAATAGGACAGGTGCGTGATTATGAAAAAAAGAGGAAAACTCACCTACAAATTTAAAAAAAATAATAAGATGATCAAGAAACTTCTAGGGCTGGCAATAGCAGTAGCGGGGGCCGTCCTTATTATACATACGATTCCTGTAATTGCTTGGTATGGCATATTAGGTGTGTTAATTGTAGTTATGATTGTTTATCTTATCTTTGGAAAGTGAGAGGCTTACAATGGGAAATCCGTGGTGGAAACGAAAAAAATGCAAAAAGAAAAAAGGCGAGTTGGAGTTAATAGGACTAATTCTATTTATGATTGGGTTTGTTACCGTCTGTGTATTCCTATTGCCCGCCAAAATGTGGTTGATCATAGTAGGATTCATGCTAATAGCCCTTGGATTTAAGTTGTTTATATAGATGTTAAAATAGCGACAAAAAATAATACACTTGACACGCTTAGGTGACAAGTGTATTATTTAATTAATGGATTACCGCTTTTGGTGTGGCGGTGCCACTATACGCACCGCTCTACTAAGGGCGGTTTTTGCTATTCTGGTATGCAATTATGCAAATTGTTATTACGCCGATCAAAACCAACGTATACGCAAATAAGCCTTCATATGTAACCATACTCACATGTCCTCCCTTCACGTCCCAATACCCCTTCATCTTAGTTTTGAACAAAAAAGAATAGTATAGTGGCGTGCCAAGCAGTAACCCTAAATGCATATTACCATAGATAATATTAATTGTCAATATATTACATTTAAATATTTTATTGGAATAAAAACCAAAAAAACAATAATAGGCTTAAACCACAACAAAAGATAAAATTGACAATGCACAGTCCCGATACTATAATGGACTTATCTTTATAGGTACTATACCAATCTAGGAGGTAAGAAAGTGAGAAGAAAATCATTCATTAAAACCATATGTATTCTCGTATTATCACTCATCATGACTACAACTATGGTCTTTGCTGATAATATTAGCCAAGTTCAGGGGAACGGAAACATCATTATTTTCTCTGATGTATCCACTAATTTTTGGGCAAAAGATGCCATTGACTACTTTACATCACAAGGTGTGGTGTCAGGGATGCCAGATGGAAAATTTCACCCAAATGACGGTGTGACAAGAGAGCAGTTCGCTAGAATGCTAGTGGGCGCATTTGATCCCGAACTAGAAACACCAAACACACCAACATTCAAAGATGTGGCCGAAAACAGATGGTCATATCCATACATTGAAACCTGCAAAGACTATTTAACAGCCTATACAAATCCTATGGGTGGGTTACCATCTTTTCATCCAGCAGAGTTTGCCACACGTGAAGACATTGCAGTTGCACTAGTAAGAATGATAGGGCTAACAGACAAAGATGCAAAAGACCCTTATCTTGCTGCCCGAAGATTTCCAGACGCTACTGAGATTTCTCCAGGGCTAGTAGGGTATGTCAGCGTAGCTGTTGAAAAAGGAATATTTTCTGGACGACCAGATGGCACTTTTGGCCCTACCGATGGGATAACACGTGCAGAGACTGTTGTTGTTTTGAATAAAGTGCTCAAACAAGCAGTGACAAGCATCAATGCAGAGTTAGAGCTGACCGCCAAGGTGGTATATGGACAAGATCCGAAAAAAGTAACCATTTCAATTACAACCATAGAAGGCGCCAAGGTATCTGTTGATGGGAACAATGTAGTCGTTGGCAACAATGGATACAATCAATATCAAGGTGCGTATACATATACTTTTGAACAAGAAGGCAGCAAGACATTTAATATAACAGCATCAAAGGCTGGTAAAACCAATCAAATTCAGGTTGTAGCCAAATATGAAGAAAGTGCGCCAACTTTAAATGTGACAAGTGCTCCCACCACATCAAATGTAAAAACCGTTGAGATTAGTGGAACTGTTAGCGATAAAGCCGATAAAAATGTGATAGTCACGGTGAATGGTGAGAAAGCGTATACGCTATACAGCGGTAGTAGTAATTGGAGTAAAACATTAACCTTAGCAGAAGGTGAGAATAAGATAACAATTGTTGCTACCAACAGTTTAGGCAAAAGTACTACGGTAGAGAAAATCATTACATTTGGAGTA
>JAVBKP010000032.1:0-40471 GCA_031553975.1 Anaerovoracaceae bacterium
CTTCAAATATGAACCGGTCACAGGCAGCTCAGATAGTAGAGCAACTAGATTCTATGGGATTAAAGGAAAAAAAGGATTATAAAATAAGCGAGGATGGGCTAGAGATATATGTTAGAGAAGACAGAGCGCCTCGTATAAGAATAGATTTGGAAAGTGCAGGGGCTATACCTGAAGAGAGCCAAGGGTTTTCCCTATTTGATGACTTGAGCTTTACAGCTACGTCTACACAGTTAGATGTGACCAAGATGAGAGCGCTAAAAGGAGAACTTGAAACCACCATTAATAGTCTCAACGAAGTGCGTTTTTCTGATGTAATTCTCAATTTGCCTGATGAAAGTGTATTTGAAAGAGAGCAAAAACAAGGTTCGGCTTCGGTTGTACTTGATTTAGAGCCAGGTGCTGCATTGACGGCTGAACAAGTAAAAGCCATCGGTAGATTGGTTCAAAGATCTATACCGAATACACCATTGGAAAATATATCTATTACAGATAGAGATTTGAATCTTTTAAGCGAGGGTATACTAGACGCAGATGGTAATTCAATTACTGGCTCGCAGGCGGTTCAGAGCAATTACCAACAAAAACTTCAATATGAAAAAAATCTTGAGAAGAAAATAGATTCTATGCTAGAAGGTGCCTTAGGACCAGGGAGAGCTTTGGTTGCCATAACAGCAGATCTTAATTTTGACGCAATTGAGCAAACAACTACTAAATATGGAGATGAGAAAGTTAGAAGCTGGCAGGGTGCTTATGACGGAGACCAAGGTAGTATGATAGATCTAACTACTGGTCCTGTTGATGAGAATACCCAGTATCCTGTTGGATTCAATAACGCATCTCGTGCTGCCATTGATCATGCAGATGGTACAATCAACTATGAGATTGACTCTGATATTGTCAACAGAATCGGCGCCCAAGGCGGTGTGAATCAACTGTTTGTCTCAGTGATGATCGATGGTGAGCTTGAGCAGGCCGAGCTTGATCAGCTTCGAGGAACCATTCGAACAGCAGCAGGCTATGTGGAGACCAGAGGTGACGTTGTTAACTTAATGTCATTGAAATTTGACAGGACAGAGCAAATAGCAAAACAAGAATTGATTGATAAAAAAGCTAAGAATGCACAGATACTATCAGTGGCAGGGCAAGTGGCGCAATACCTAGGTGTAGCAGGTGCCATTGGACTATTGTTATTAACTTTCTTCACACTACGAAGAAGACTCAATCAGACACAAGCCGTGCTGGACGAAGAAGATGCAGCCGAAATGGAAGTATTCCTCGCAGGTCAGCAAACTATGCAGCCTATTACTGTGGATGAGATTATCGAAGATGGTTCTCCTAAATTAAAACCACAGAAAGAAGATATAACGGAAAAAGAAATCAAACAATTTGCTAGCGATTCGCCAGACAAAGTGGCGGATATCATCAAAACATGGGTATTAAAGGATGAGGGGTGATAATTCATGGCTGTAATTACAAGTAGTGCTGGACTGACAGGAATAGAAAAAGCTGCTATACTAATGATTACATTAGGACCCGAATTATCCTCAAAGATTTTAAAGCAGCTTCCTGACGTTATGATTGAGAAGCTGACTTTTGAGATAGCCAATATTACTCAAGTAGAGCCTAGAATTCGTCAAGAAATCATGTCTGAATTCATAGAAACACAGCGCGCTAGTAGTTATATTCGTGAAGGTGGGCTTGACTATGCAAAAGAGATATTGACAAAGGCCCTCGGGAACAAAAAGGCCGAGGAGATTATCTCTAATTCAGAAAGGCTTGCCCAAAAGAGAAGACCTTTTATCTTGGCAAGAAAGACAGAACCCGTTCAGTTGTTAAAGACCATTGTCAACGAGCATCCACAAACCATTGCTTTAGTTCTATGTTTTTTACAACCTGAGAGAGCTGCACAAGTGCTATCAGGGTTACCGGATGAGTTAAAAGCCGATGTAGCGTATCGTATTGCTACAATGAATAAAACATCACCTAGAGTAATAAAACAAATTGAAGTAATACTTGATAAAAAACTGCAAAATGTGTTAGAGGGAAACTTCGAGTCATATGGTGGTGTTAAGACTGTTGTAGATATTTTAAATGCAGTTAACAGATCTACAGAGAAGAGTATCATGGAGGCACTTCATCGAGAGGATGCAGAGCTTGCAGATAAAATCAAAGATAGCATGTTCGTATTTGAAGATATTATTGGACTTGATAATACGTATATCCAGCGTATACTTCGTGAAGTTGATAAGAATGACCTAGCATTAGCATTGAAAGGTTCAAACAAAGATGTACAAGATATTATTCTCGGGAATTTATCTAAACGTGCAGCAGACACTTTGAAAGAAGATATGGAATTCATGGGTCCCGTACGTCTAACTGCTGTAGAAGAGGCCCAGCATAGGATTGTAGAAGTTATCAGACGTCTAGATGAGGCTAGAGAGATTGTAATCAATAGAGGAGGTCAAGATGCCGTTGTTGTATAACACTATACCGCAGGCAGGGCATAAGGCTGAGGTTAAAAAAATCGAACTATCTAGGCCATTGGAGGAGCTTGAGGAAGCACTAATTCTAGAAGGAATGAGTAAGACCAATGCTCTACAAAGCCAAGAAAATACGGCGAAAGCAAAAAAAGAAGCCCAAATGGAAGAAAGACTTCGAAGGGAACTGGAGATCACTATAAAAGACGAGGTGATGATTAAAACACGCTCAGAGCGTGATGATATCTTGAGGAACGCCAAAATAGATGCAGAAGTGCAAGTGGAAAATGGGTTTGCCCAGGGATATGACCAAGGGTATGAGGAAGGTTTTCAAAAGGGCAGCCAAGAAGGCAGGGAAAAAGCTGTTTTCGATGCCCAAGAGGAAGCTAAAAAAATTCATAATGAAGCAGAGCTTATCAGGGAGCAGGCTAAAAATCTGTTGATAGCGGCTCATGAGAATTCCCTTGCTAGAGCCGACAAAAATCGTCAAGAGATAATTGACTTGTCGGTCAGCATAGCCAGTAAGATTATTCAAACTGAACTTACATTAAATTCTGATATAATGATAAACATAGTAGAACAAGCATGTAAAGAATTTAAGCGTAAAAAACAGGTGGTTATAAATGTCAACCCAGACCAAGCAGAGCAATTAGAAGCATCTCTTTCAACGTTAAGTAAGATTTGTCCCAATGCAGAGCTCTTGGTTTTGCGAGACGAAGCAATAGAGGCGTTTGGATGCATTATAGAGAGTGACACAACAATTTTAGATGGACAAATAACAACACAGCTGGAAAATGTTAAAAATATTTTAATAAGGATAGCGGGAGAAAGTGATGAGTAATTCAATCCCTTTTGATCAGTATATAAAAGTCGTGCAACAGCACGACTTTTATCGCAGAGAAGGAAAAATTAGCCAAGTAATAGGACTAACCATACAGGTAGAAGGCATAAAGGCCTTTGTAGGCGAGCTCTGCAAAATATATATAGAAGGCGGGCCTGTAGTAGATGCTGAGGTGGTAGGCTTTAGTGAAGACAAAGTGCTAGTCATGCCACTAGGTGAGTTAGCCGGCATATCCCCTGGTAGCAGAGTTTACGCCACAGGGCAGACACTGACTGTAAAGGTGGGGGAAAACCTTCGTGGCAAGGTCCTAGACGGGCTTGGACGGCCTATGGACGGTGAAGACATACCATTGAATGAAGAAGTGAGTATTTATAACAAACCCTCCAATCCATTTACCAGACAACCTATCGGCACACCAATGAAAACTGGAGTTAGAGCCATCGACGGCATGCTTACAGTAGCCCAAGGTCAGCGTATGGGCATATTTGCAGGGAGTGGCGTGGGAAAAAGTACGCTAATTGGAAAAATATGCAAAAATTCCTCTGCGGATATAAATGTTGTCTGCCTTTTGGGTGAGCGTAACCGTGAGCTACAAGATGTACTATACCACGACCTAGGAGAAGAAGGATTGAAGCGTTCGGTGGTAGTGTGCGCTACCTCTGATCAGCCGGCACTTGTCAGGCTAAAAAGTGCCTATGTAGCTACATCTGTCGCTGAGTATTTTAGAGATAGAGGCTACAATGTGATGCTGGTAATGGACTCGGTGACACGTTTTGCCATGGCACAAAGGGAAATAGGTTTAGCCATAGGAGAGCCACCGGCCACAAAAGGATATACACCGTCTGTATTTGCAGCATTGCCTAAACTGTTAGAACGTTCAGGGACAGGTGAGATTGGGTCCATTACGGCATTTTATGCTGTTCTTGTAGAAGGGGATGACTTTAATGAACCGATTTCAGATACTGTGAGAGGAATACTAGATGGGCATATTCTACTATCTAGAAAACTAGCCGCTAAGAACCATTTTCCAGCAATAGATGTTAGTGGGAGCATCAGCAGGGTCATGGGGGCGGTTACCAGCAAAGAGCATAGAGCTGTGGCAGGAGAAATCCGCAACTGCCTTGCCACATATGAAAAGTCGGAAGACCTAATCAGCGTAGGGGCGTATGTGCCAGGAGCCAATCCGAGCTTAGATAAAGCGGTCAAGCTATACGATCCCATCAATCAGTTCCTAAAGCAGACAAATGAAGAGACAACGCCCTTTGAGGAAACAGTTGAGTTAATGAAGGCAATCGTATTATAAGAGGAAAATAAATGGCAATTAAATTCAAATATTCTATGGAGAGCATACTTCAATATAGGCAATATACTGAGGATGAGAAAAAAATGCAGCTTGCAAAATTTACCATGGAACTTAACAAGGAAAAACAAGGCTTAGTGGATTTGCAAAACTCCATAGAATCGGCCGTAGAGCAAAAACTGTCAAAAGTGAAGTATAATGTGTCAGATGAGATCATGTTTGTTGGGCATATGGAAAGTTTTGAGCGTAAACTAGTAAAGCAGAGGGCTACTGTAGTTGAGGCGGAGCGAAAAGTAGAAAGAGCCAGGAAAGAGTTAGAGGAAGCCACTAAAGATAGGAAAATTATGGAATCTTTAGGGGAAAAAGAATTTAATAGATTTGTGGCAGATTTAGATGCGAAAGAGGCAAAAGAGTTAGACGATATGGTAACCACTCGGTTCAATAGAGCATAAGTTCTAGAAGGCCGAGTTTTTTAATTAGAATAGTATATTACAAATTGATTAAAATCCAAAATTCCAATTGCTTTTTGCCTAGCCCCATAGTAAAATAGTAGATGTGATTCTACAAATATTTCTGAGGGAAGGAGGAATTATGCAGGCTAATGCCGCACAAAACGTCGCTGTCAGAAATCAGACACTGACAGAATCTGGCGCTTCAAGAAAGAACCAGAATATCGTTAACGATACATTTGTGGACATTCTCGATAGTCTTCAAAGTAGCATGGGAGATTCAGCCACCGCCACTAACACAGGCACACAGTCAGGTTATATGGCGCAAAACACTGATACCGCGCAAAACTATGAAGTAGAGAATAATTATCAACAAAGCGATGGTAATTACACAAATGGCACCAATGTTAACAACACCAACAATGAAGCGAATACACCGCAAAATCATCAAACTTCGGAGGGTCATTCCGATAAGGTGGATGAGACCCACAATGGAACCCAAAAGGTTGATGAAAAAGATCATGGCAAAGTGGACGAGACCCACAAGCATGACAAAAAGGTGGATTCTACTGAAGGAAAAACTGCTGATGACAAGTTATCAAAAGCAGATGGCGAGGGACATGAGGTAAAAGACAAAATCAAAAAGTTGGCTGATACGGCGAATGAAATGGCAGCAATGCTACAGCAGATGCTTACAGCAAACAAGCAGGTGAGTCAAAATACCAATGTCAATCCAGAGAATGTTACAAAAGCAATCAAACTTCTAAAAGAGGTGGCTGCCACTGACAATCTCACGGATGCCAAAGAGTTAATGTCAAAGCTGAACGCACTAATAAAACAGGATCCTGAATTGGCCAAAATGGTTTCCAAAGCTGGAAATACCATGGCGGGTAAGAACGAAAGTTTGAAAAATCAGATTGGTGAGATGATGTCTCAACTTGATCCGAATTTTAAACTAGAAGTAAGACAGAATACTGATAAGAAAGCGAATAAAAGCGAAGTTGACTCGAAAGCCAAGGATGACTTTAGTTTCCTAGAATCTTTCAAATCCTACTCTGCTAACAAGTGGAATAGCAAATCTTCTAACGAGATGAAAGAGGGACAAGGAAACGCAGAGAATATCCCTGCAAAGACCAATCTTAATAGCAATAATGCCAAAACAAGTTCTTTTGAGGTAGAGATGAAAGCCTTTATGCATGGCCGAAATTTTGAAATGAAAACAGAGAGAACCAATACTGGCAAGACTGCGGGAGAGCAAGGTCTTGAGGGAATAACTTCTGGTCATAAGATGATGAAAAACCAACATGCCAATCTAACCAATGCTGCAGTGAATAAAGGTGCAAACCAAGAAGCTGTAATTAAAAACTTCAAAGAAGTGCAAGCTATGGTAGATCAGCAGATGGTACAGGTGAAAGAGACTTCATCTTCATCCATGACATTAAAGTTAAATCCAGTAGAATTAGGAAAAATAAACATTCAGCTTGAGCTACTAGACAATGGTAAGTTGCAAGGCAAAATATTTGTAGAAAATGAAATCACAAAACAAAATTTACAACAACAAATGGAAGTGCTAAAAGATCAGATTAAGGCCCAAGGCGTTACTCTTGAGAATTTTGAACTAAACTTAGGAACAGGTGACAGTGGTCAAAACTTCCAAGGTTTTAATGAACAAAGACAATCAAATAATCAGAGCAATAAAAGCAATGCTTCTTTCGCAGATTTTTCATATGACGACGAAATGAGCAACCAACTTCAATCTGATATATCACAAACAGTCAGTGCAAATAGCAAATTGAACATGTTAGTCTAGGAGGTGGATGAATATGGCAGATACAACAGTTAACGGAGCAACCAGTTCAGACCTAATAGACCCGTTTACCAGATCAGTAAAAAAGGGAGACCAGTACGGTAAAGATACATTTTTAAAAATCTTGACTGCACAGCTTCAATACCAAGATCCAATGGAAGGCGGAGATACTACCCAGTTCATAAGCCAAATGGCGCAGTTCACATCTCTAGAGCAAATGCAGCAACTAAATACTTCATTCCAAAGTTTGGCATCCAAACAAGATATCTTAACAGGTAGCATGTGGATGGGCAAAACAGCAATGATAGAGAGTGAAGATGGAACAACCGCATCAGGTGTTGTGCAAGGGTTTGCAATAGATGCTGAAGCAGGATTGCTATTGGCAATAAATGGTAAAATGTATAGTATCAATGATGTCATAGCAGTGAAAGAAACAGTGGCAACTACACCAGAAACCAATGAAACAGGAACTGGAACTACGACAGGTACACAAACACCACCAGCTGAGAATGATCCAAATGAAACCAATACCGATGGAGGAAGTGATTAACATGGCAACTTATAGAGTTAACCACGGACAAATCATTCAAACAGGCGGTATAGACCAAAGTCAAAAACCAAGACAAACAGAAAAGCTTGTTGAAGGTCAAAAGTCCTTCAAAGAAATACTTGATGGTAGTATAAAAGAAAAATCAGAAGTTAAGCTTTCCTTCCATGCACAACAAAGACTTGATCAAAGAAATATCAAGCTAGATGAAGCTGACATGTCAGCAATTAAAGACGCAATGGAAAAGGCAGAGAAAAAAGGTGCTAAAGATGCATTACTCCTATACAAGGATTTAGCTTTAGTTACAAGCATCAAGAACAAGACGATTATTACTGCAGTGGATTCAAAAAGCGCAGATGAGAATGTTTTTACAAATATAGATAGCGCAGTACTAGTCAGATAATTAAATAGGTTGTGGGCCGGACCTCCTAGAGGGAGCCCTAGTGGTGATGACTGATAGATTCACCGCTCGCTAAGGATTTGCGATTGTTATAATCGCAAAATGCGGCATTTTGTGCCCAAAAGTGGCTGCCGTATTGGAGGTATTTTTTAATGTTAAGATCCTTATTTGCCGGAATTAGTGGCATGAGAAATAATCAAATAAAATTAGACGTGGTTGGTAATAATATTGCCAACGTAAATACAACGGCATACAAATCAGGTCGTGTTACATTCCAAGACTTGTTTAGCCAAACAATTTCTAACTCCCAAGCGCCTACAAGCACATCTACGGGTGGTATCAATGCAAAGCAAGTTGGGCTAGGTATGCAGCTAGGTTCTATCGGAACCAATATGGAGAACGGCTCCCTGCAAAACACTGGCTACAGATATGACTTTGCTGTTGCAGAAGGTAACGGGTTTTTCGTAGTATCGGATCAGTATCCAACAGATGCGCTAGGAGCGCCAGACTATGATGCAGTTATACCAGAGGAAGCATCTTCGTTGGTTAAACGATATACTAGAGATGGTTCCTTTGAGCTTGACTACGAGGGGAACCTTGTGACAGCATCAGGATATAGGGTACTAGGATATCTGGTAACAGAAGATGGACAAACCAATCACCAGTCCATGGTCAATGGAGATCATGAGACATCAGCAGG
Organism: Anaerovoracaceae bacterium; assembly: GCA_031553975.1. Taxonomy (GTDB): domain Bacteria; phylum Bacillota; class Clostridia; order Peptostreptococcales; family Anaerovoracaceae; genus JAVBKP01. The sequence continues at coordinate 8,522 of JAVBKP010000032.1, forward strand.
TCTTACCACGGATAAGACTAAAATAGCGGCTGCTGATGATACAAACGAAGGGAAGAATATGTATGGTATCAGAATCCCTAAAGAGATTTGGAATCCTGAGGTAGAGGACGGGGCAATGGTTAAACTAGAGACATTCTCTATCGATGGTACAGGGCTGATTTCAGCTGTATACGGAGATACCACATATTACCTTGGTAAAGTTGGTATGGCCACCTTTGCTAACCCAGCGGGCTTAGAAAAGCAAGGCGGCAACATGTATGTGAATACAAATAACTCAGGCAAACCTGATTATGGTGTGGCTGGGGAGCCGGGTTTTGGAAAGATTAGACAAGGTTTCTTAGAGATGTCTAACGTTGACCTCGCCACAGAGTTCACGGAAATGATTATCACAAGCCGTGCATACCAAGCCAATTCACGTACCATTAGAACATCTGATGAGATGTTACAAGAGTTAATCAACTTAAAACGTTAATATAATGAATAAATAGGGGGATGGAGGGAATTCTATCTCCTTGTTTTGGTTAAATAACTAGGAATAATCCAGAAAGGACGTAAGACATGTTAAAACTAAGAACATTACATGGTGAAACTTTCTACTTAAATCCAGAAATAATTGTAAGGGTTGAAAAGGTAGCGGATACGATAGTTACCTTAACGAATGGAGATAAGGTGAGAGTGCTTGAAGAGCCTGAAAAAATCGTGGAGTTATTTCTAGAATACAAGCAAAAGACGTACGGGTTTTTAACCCGATAACATATAAAGTAACGGAGGCAAAATATGGCACCTTTAGGAATAAAGAAGAAGAAAAAGGGCGAAGATCCTGCTATTGATGGCGAAGAAGAAGATACAGCGGATGGGGCTAAGCCTAAAAAAGAAAAAAGCGCTGGTGGTGGCAAGGGAAAACTGCTGACACTGGTACTGGTAATTGTTTTGGTGGCCGTGGCACTATTCACGGGTGGGGTAATTATGGCAAAGATCGTACTACCTAACTTAATCACTACAGAGAACCCAGGTAGTGCGAATGTAGAAGATCCAGCAGCAACAGAAGAGCCTACAGATGGCGAAGAATTTGAACCTGAAGTTACTCACGAAATAGGCGAAATGACCATTCAGTTGGCAGCCAATGCAGAAGGAAAAAAAGGGTTTTTAATTATCAAAACTTCATTGGGCTTCGCTGATGCGAAACAAGGGGAAACTTTTCCGGCAAAGCTACCTGAAATTGAAGACATTGTGAATTCTACACTTATGGCAAAGACTATGGACGAACTGAGTCTGCCTAGTGATGTTGAGGCACTTAAGCATGTCCTAGCTAACAAAATAGGAAAGTTGTTTGCTGATAAAAAAGGCAATCCAGCACAGGTAAAAATATTGGTACGCAAATTTATAATGCAAGCAGCATAAAGGAATACAAATGGAGACAGGATTATTACTTGGATTTTTCAAGTTAATTGTTGCCCTGGTGGTGGTTATTGGACTGGCATACCTTTCCCTAAAACTGGGAAAGACTTATATGGATGGCTTAGGTTCAGGAAAGAATGTAAAAGTCCTAGAAACTGTGCCAGTTCATAGCAAAGCCTATATTAGTATCGTTAAAATAGGCGAGGACTATATGGCCATCGGTATATCTGAAGGAAAAATGGACGTTATCAAATCTTTTTCGGAAGAAGAGGGCCGGGCCCTTGCAGAGAAAACATTAGCCAATAGGAACAATACACAATTCATAACTGTGAAAGAGTGGATAGGAACGCTAAAGAATGATGCAAAAAAAAGCAAAAAATAGAATAAGATGGCAAATTGGAATTATGAGTTTAGGAATCTTCTTGCTAACGGGAGTTGTGGCCCATGCAGGACAGTTACCACTTGATATTCCAGCAGTTGATATTAATATAACTGAACCTACCACGCCTACAGAGTATGTTACAAGTATTAAGTTACTCATCTTACTTACTGTACTTACGATGGCACCGTCTTTTATACTACTTGCTACATCATTTACAAGAATATTGATAGCGTTTTCCTTTATGAGGAGTGCCATGGGAACACAACAGGTTCCACCTAACCAAGTATTGGTAGCACTTGCCTTATTTCTCACATTGTTTATTATGTCCCCGGTATATACGGAGGTAATAGACAACGCAGTGAATCCATATATGGAAGGGACTATAACCCAAGAGCAAGCTATCGAAATCGGTAGCAAACCAATTAAAAATTTTATGCTAAATCAGACGAGAGAGAAAGACTTGAGTCTTTTTTTCGACATGTCAGAAACGGATCCACCTACCGATAGATTGGATACCCCATTCATAGTACTCATACCAGCATTCACCATAAGTGAGTTAAAAACAGCTTTTGAGATAGGATTTTTGATATTCATGCCATTCATTGTTATTGATATGGTTGTATCCAGTATTCTTATGGCCATGGGTATGATGATGCTACCGCCAGTCATGGTAGCATTGCCGTTCAAACTATTACTCTTTGTAATGGTAGATGGATGGTATTTAATCGTCGAATCACTTATGCGAGGCTTTATTAGGTGATGAGTACAAAAGAAGGAGAATATCATGTCTGAAGATGTAATCATTGGTGTAATGCGTGAAGCTATGCTGACCATGCTTGTGACTGCGGGGCCACTACTTTTGGCGGCTGTAGTTGTAGGTCTTATTGTCAGCATACTGCAAGCAACCACACAAATTCAAGAACAGACATTGGTGTTCGTGCCTAAGATAGTAATAACATTCTTATTGCTCCTTATTATGCTACCTTTCATCATGCGAAAAATGAATGATTTTACACTGGGTATGTTTGATAACATAGCCAATATTATAAGGTAGGGCTATGGACGTAAGCGGTTTAATGCAGTTTGAATTTGAGACCTTCTTTTTAGTATTTGCGAGAATCATGGCTTTTTTTGTAGCAGCACCAACCTTCTCCATGAGATCCATACCAGTTCAGGTGAAAATATCTCTTGGATTGGTGCTTACTGTAATGGTGTTTGGCACATTAACTGACCCAACGGTTAATACATCTAGTAGCCTTTTAGGTTTCTCGCTTATGGTGCTGCAAGAGACAATTTTGGGGCTAGCAATTGGATATTTAGCCAATCTAAGTTTTTTGGCTCTCAACATGGGAGGACAATTCATTGACTTTCAGATGGGTCTTTCTATAGGCGCTATCTATGACCCGACCATGGGAACACAAAGCACCTTATTTGGTAGCTTATACAACTGGATGGCAATGCTTTTGCTATTTGCTATAGATGGCCATCACTTGATTATTTATGCCATCGTACAGAGCTTTACAGAGCTTCCGGCTGGCGTGCTGAATATGTCCAATTTTGTTATGACTGATATCGTAGTCATGTTTACTAGTAGTATAAAGACTGCATTTCAAATCAGTATGCCAATATTGGTGGTATTATTGTTAACTGATATTATTATGGGTATTATCGCTAGAACAGTGCCACAATTGCAGGTGTTTGTTCTAGCGGTGCCTGTTAAGATTGTGCTAGGCATTATGTTCATTATCGTTATGGCAGATATGACTTTTTCTATGGCAGCGCCTATTATTCAAGGCATGCCAAATGTAATAATGAGGGGGATCGCCTCATTTATGTAAGGAAAGTATGTTTAAATTTAATTGGTTTTTCAATAACAACAACTTCATACCAGCCCTACAAACCAATGGGTATGCAGAACCAAAAGCGCCAAGAGCGATTTTGGAAAATTTTTATTTTGCCGACCCAAGTAAGACGGAAGAACCTACGGCAAAAAAATTAGATGATGCTAGAAAAAAAGGTCAAGTGCCAAAGAGCACTGACATGGTTTCTTCTATTATTCTCATTGTGGGCGTGCTAATATTAGTGAGTCTGGGACAATATGGTTACGACTCTTGCTTGGAGTTCTTTGCCTATTATTTTAAGAACAATATTGGCATACATCTACAAGAGGCAGATATAACACCACTACTCATGTATTGCATTATAACCTTTGTAAAACTGACGGGCATTATTTTTATAGCTGTTATGGTCATTGGCGTAGCTGCTAACATTGCACAAACTGGGTTTTTGTTTACCACAGAACCCTTAAAACCAAAATTTTCAAAAATAAATCCAATAACAGGATTTAAGAATATACTTTTAACAAGAAAAGCTTTATTTAACTTGTTTAAATCCATTGCGAAATGTGGGGTAGCAGGACTTGTAGCTTATAACTATATCAGAAATAATATAGAGGTTTTTTCTAAAGTTACGTCGGTACCGATAGAAATGGCTTTTTCCTATGTGGTGGATATTATCATTGGCGTCGCTTTTCAGGTGGCGTTCGCCATGCTGATTATAGCAATAATTGACTTAATTTTCCAACGTCGCGACTTTAAGAAAGAGTTAAGAATGACCAAACAAGAGATCAAAGATGAGAATAAGCAAGCGGAAGGAAACCCTGAAGTCAAAGGCAAACGTCGCCAAAAGCAAATGCAAATGGCTATGAATAGAATGTTATCAGCCATGAATGATGCTACTGTTGTAGTGACAAATCCAACCCACTTTGCCATAGCCATCAAATATGTAGATGGGGAAGACGATATTCCAGTTGTCATAGCAAAAGGGGCAGACTTTGTAGCTGGTAAGATAAGAGAACTAGCCAAAGAGTATAATATACCAATCATAGAGAACAAACCATTGGCTAGGGCGCTCTACAAAAAAGTAGAACCAGGGGATATAGTACCCACTGAGTTTTTTAAGGCCATAGCTGAAATTTTAGTACAAGTAATGAAGCTTAAGAAAAGGACTGGATAATGGCAGAAGCAGTACAAGGAGTAAAGAAGAATAGATTAGCCGCTATAAAAAATACAGATGTAATTATGGCTATCATATTAATCGGGATCATCGGGTTATTATTCATACCGGTACCCCCTTTTTTGCTTGATATACTTCTTACCATAAATATAACCGTGGGATTGATTATTTTGCTTCTCACATTATTTACCAATCGAGTATTAGACCTTTCCATATTTCCCAGTTTGCTATTGGTGACCACCTTATTTAGGCTGGCACTTAATATATCATCTACTAGGCTATTACTTAGTACTGGCGCAGCTGGAGATGTAATCCACACCTTTGGTGTGTTCGTAACGGCTGGCAACTATGTTGTAGGAGCTATTATATTCATAATTATTACCATCGTTCAGTTTGTGGTAATTACCAACGGTTCTGGACGTATTGCTGAGGTAGCGGCTAGATTTACACTGGATGCTATGCCGGGAAAACAGATGAGTATTGATGCTGACCTAAATACGGGTGTAATCGACGAGAAAGAGGCTAAACAACGCAGAATCGACCTCCAAAGGGAAGCGGATTTCTATGGAGCCATGGATGGAGCCAACAAGTTCGTTAAAGGCGATGCTATTACAGGCATCATTATAGTAATCGTTAACTTTTTAGGTGGCATTATAATCTTTGGACTGTTTGAAGGCATTCCTATTATGGAGGCATTGACACAGTTTGCTACCTTGACTATCGGTGATGGGCTGGTGAGCCAAATACCAGCGCTATTAATATCTACATCAGCAGGTATGCTTGTAACTAGATCTGCCTCTACTGGTGGACTAGGAACAGAAGTATCTGCCCAGCTGTTTAGCAATGAAAGAGTATTAATCGTGGCCGCAGGCGCCATATTCATGATAGGCCTTGTGCCAGGGATGCCAAAACTACCATTTTTTGCCATAGCAATCTTACTAGGTGTGGCAGGGTATTTCTTGATGGAAGAAAAGCGACAAAAGGGTACTAAGGCTGAGGCTGTAGACATGGAAGACACCGCTGAATCTAGTGCGGCAGAGTCAGTGCCAGAGGATGTGAGCAGATATATTCAGGTAGAGGCACTGGAGATGGAAATCGGCTATGGGCTGATACCCCTTGCAGAGAAATCCGATGGGGGAGACTTGTTAGAGAGAATCTCGGCCATTAGAAAACAAAGTGCTATCGACATGGGTATACTCATACAACCCATCCGGATAAGGGATAATTTGCAATTGGCGCCAGATGAATATATAATAAAGGTAAGGGGCAATGAACTCACCCAAGGTACTGTTTTTTATAACAAGTATTTGGCCATGGATCCAGGTAGCAATAGTATTGATTTGCCAGGAATTCCGACTACAGAGCCAGCCTTTGGGCTTCCTGCTGTTTGGATAGATGAGGATCAAAAGGATGAAGCAGAGCGCAATGGATTTACCATAGTAGACCCTACAACGGTTATGGCAACACATTTGAGTGAGACCATTAAGCTACACAGCCATGAATTAATGGGACGACAAGAGACAAAACGTCTGATTGACAACCTAAAAGAAACCCATAGTGCTGTAGTGGACGAGCTGATTCCTAATATGATGAGTCACGGAGATGTGCAAAAGGTATTACAGAATCTGCTAAAAGAGCAAGTTCCTATCAAGGATCTTTTGACGATTTTAGAGACATTGGCAGACTATGCGGATACTGTTAAGGACCCAGAGGTACTCACTGAGTATGTTAGGCATAGACTAGGACGTACTATTACCACAAGTTTCCTTAACTTTAACAACAAATTGGACATTATTACAATTCATCCTAGATTAGAGCAATATGTTTTCGAGAACATTCAAAAATCTTTCCAAGGATCATTTCCTGCCATCGACCCAGATGTGAATACGAAGATATTGGAGAGTATTGATGGAATTCTCATGAATACACAGGCGCAAAGACCAATCATATTGGCCTCGCCGAGAATCAGAGTTGCTTTCAAAAAACTAATAGAGATGGCTTTTCCACAGCTGGCAGTACTGTCACTGAATGAAATACCAAACTCAATAGACCTTGAAGGTGTCGGAATGGTACGAGTAGATGATAATTAAAAACTATGTAGTGAATGATATGTATGAGGCAATGGTACTCATCAAGCAAGAGCTTGGTGGAGATGCTGTGATTGTCAGCAAACGCCCTGTAAAATCACCGGGTGTATTTGGCTTTCTAAAACCCAAAAAGCTAGAAGTGACAGCCGCTATAGAGAATTCACCACGTGGCATTACAAAAAAGAGCGATTCCCTAGAAGTAGCCAACATCGTTAGCCGAGAAACAAGAGAAATTGTTGCTAACCAAATAGACAATGCCAATGAAGAACTGAAGTCAGAAGTGGGCGAGCTAAGGACTATGATCCAGCAACTGATAGAAAAGGCCAACAGCGTTGACAGTAAAGAAAATATGTCAATTATGAAAGAAATCATGATCGAGATGGACTTTCACCATCATGTAGTAGCTGATTTTGAAAGATATTGTCAAGAGAAGGGTTTTGAACAGGCGAGTATTACCAAACAGGTGTTATCAGACTTTATCAATGACAGATTTAATGCAAAGGTCAAAACAAGAGATGCCTCAGGCAGAATTCGTGCTTTTGTAGGACCTACTGGTGTTGGAAAGACAACGACCATTGCAAAACTAGCATCACAAGAAACCTTGCTCAATGGCAAATCCGTTGGGCTTATCACAATAGATACGTATAGAATAGGGGCAGTAGAGCAGCTTAAAATCTATGCCAATATACTAGATATTCCTATCAAGGTAGTATTTGCACCAGAGGATTTACCTGCCGCCATAGCTTCTTTTGATGACAAGGACTTGATATTTATTGATTCCACAGGCAGAAGTCATAAGAACATGCACCAACTAAATGAGTTAAAAGCATATTTTGACCAATTTGACAATCTAGAAACCTATTTGGTTTTGAGTATGGTTACCAAGAACATAGACTTTATTAAAACCATAGAGAATTATCGCAAAATGGCTTTTGACTATATTATCTTAACTAAGTTCGATGAAACATACTCTTTTGGAAATATATTAAATCTTGGATATTTTACCGATAAACCGATCAGTTATATCGCTAAAGGGCAAGTGGTGCCGGACGACATTGAACGTCCAAGCTTGGATGCACTGTTAAAGCAGATTTGGGGTGAAGTCAAATGATGGATCAAGCTCAAAGTCTTCGCAACATGGTGGAGCAAAAACGCCAAGATATTATAGAGAATGCTGAAAATAAAAATGTACAAATATACACGGTAGCCAGTGGCAAGGGTGGTGTTGGTAAAAGTAATTTTGCCGTAAATACTGCCATTGAACTGCAAAAACGAGGCAAGCAGGTTCTTATCATAGATGCTGATCTTGGTATGGCCAATGTAGATATTCTCATAGGGATATTTCCAAAACTTACGCTATATGATGTATTATTCAAGGATAAACCCTTGGTAGATGCTATCATGGAAGGACCAGGTGGCATTCGGATTATACCAGGTGGATCGGGCATACTAAAAATGACAGAACTAGATGGTCAGCAAATTAATAGACTTGCCTCAGAATTTATGCATCTAAAGGACATTGATGTTATACTAGTTGATACAGGGGCAGGGATATCTAAAAATCTTATGTCTTTTGTGACATTCTCGAAAGAGACAATCATAGTGACAACACCGGAGCCTACTGCCATGACAGATGCCTATGGTGTGATTAAGACCATAGCCGAAATCGGCCTAAAAAAAAGCGTGAAAGTGGTAATCAACAAGGCTAGTTCAAAGGATATGGCTGTGCGGACATTTGACAGACTTAGAGACACTGTGCATAGTTTTCTTGACATTAAAGTAGAAGACATGGGGTATATATTAGATGATGCTAGGGTGTCTGCTGCCGTAATGAATAGAAAACCATTCCAGATACTATATCCTAACTCCATCGCTGCGAAATGCATAGAGCAGATTGCAGATAAGATGTTAGAGCAGGAGAGCAAAAGCACAAAAGTTACGACAATATCTGAAGTATACAATAGACTAATCAAAGTTTTTGGATAGGAGAATATAACCAATGGCATACCAATCTTCAAAGGACGAAAGCAAAATACTAAAATATATTTACATCGTCGAGAGTGTGGTAAATAAAATGGCAATCAACGTGAGACAAGGTCTTGAACGTGATGATTATATTTCTATTGGCGTGATTGGGCTGATGGATGCGCTAGATAAGTTCGATGAGTCACAGAACATCCCTTTTGAAAAATACGCTAGATGGCGTATCAAAGGGACTATTTATGACGAGCTACGAAAAAATGGTGTTATTTCTAGAAGCAGAATGGACAAACTAGATGCCATGTATTCAGCTAAATCGGCATTACAACAGGAATTGCTGAGAGAGCCTACGGATATAGAGGTGGCGGCATATCTAGAGATTGATGTGGCTAATTTACATTCATTATATGAGACGGTTCACTATTTATCACAGTCTTATTTAGAGGAAACTTTATTCCTCAATGATGACGAGTACAGCTTAATTGATTTGGTAGAAGATAAAAAGGCCGAAAACCCCCAGCTAAAGCTTGAAGATGATGAGTTAAAAGGTGATTTGGTTACGGCTATAGACATGCTGAATGACCGTGAGAAGATCATTTTAGACTTATACTATACAAAAGAACTACCACTAAAAGAAATTAGTGAAATTTTAGAGATATCAATATCAAGGGTATCTCAGATACACGGAAAATGTTTATTAAAGCTTAGAAAAAATATAACGGAGATAAATGGGGCAGTATGATTTATATCGTGTTAATAGTGGGAATAGGACTTACTGTATACGGGTATATACAGATGAGAGGCGAGAGCGCAGAATTTTCTAGTATCCTAGGGGAGCTAGAAGAAACTGAGGAGCTTAGGCTTGTCAATCACACTATTAACGAGGAAGAGTTAAGCGATGGACTAGGCAAAGTGATGCTAGAGCTGAATGGGTTAAAATCCGCCATAGAAAGAGAATCCCGGCGTATGGATGCGTTAGAGACTAGAATAACTGGTCAAGTCAAAGCCAATGATGTAAAAAAGACCACAGCAGAAGACTATAAGGAAGTATCGGAAAAATTAGGCGCATTAAAACGGGCAAAAACCATAGATCAGCTGTCAAAAGAGATGGAAATGGGAAAGGGTGAATTACAATTATTAGAAAAATTGCGAGGCAGATAATTGATTTTATCCAAGAGCCAAAGGTCATTACAGGAATAGGAATAGGCTTAATGCTAGCAGCTGTGCTGATGATGCCTTTTAGGTATGGCAGTCCATCTAATTATGAAATTGAGAAAGAAGCCCGTAGGTTAGGGATGATTTTCCCAGCAGATGTAAAGGCAGTAGAGCAAGATACCACGAGTAAGGGTGCAGTGGACACGACCCAATAAGGAGAAAATTATGATAAGGGCATTATATACCGCAACTGACGGACTTATTATTCAAGAACGCAGGCAGGCTGTTATTTCAAACAACTTGACCAATGCCAGTACAAGTGGATATAAAAAACAAGACCTTTTCTCAAAAGAAATGAACAAGGCTGAATTATACTACATGGATCAGGTGGGCGATAGCAAGTATGTTCGTAGAGATATAGGAAGCATGGCTTTCGGCTCAGAAGTAGATGAAATATTTTTCAACTTTGAGCAAGGCATGATACAGGAGACAGATAAACCCACGGATTTGGCTTTAGAAGGAGATGGGTTTTTTAAAGTACAGTGGAATAATGGTGTTGGATATACTAGAAATGGGAACTTTAGAATAGATAACGAAGGCTATATGACAATGCAAGACGGGGTTACGAGGCTTTTGGCAACAAACAATACTACGGGAGCCCAAGAACCTATTCAGATAGGCACCAAAGAGCTTAAAGTTGATCGTTTTGGTCAGGTGTTCTTAGACGATGTGAATACACATACAATACAGACAGTGAGTTTCGCGCCGGATGTGAACATGCAGGCCTTAGGCAATAGTATTTTTACAGTACCAGCAGGCACGGCAGAGGTACAAACCGATGCGTACATGCATCAGTCCAAGTTAGAAAGATCCAATGTTAACGTAATAGATGAAATGGTTAAGCTCATTGAAACTTCTAGGAGCTTTGAATCTGGGCAAAAGGTCATTCAAGCACTAGACAACATTTTGGGTAAGACAGTTAGTGAAGTAGGAAGGGTTAGATAGGTCTAATATATGAATAGAGGATTATATGTGGGAAAAAGTGGGATGAAATCATTCCAAGAGAAAATGGACACCATATCTAATAATATCGCCAATGTTCAAACAGCAGGATACAAAAAACTTACTTCTGGATTCCAAGAGCTACTTCGAGACGAGGTGGGTATGTTAGGTACGCCATTAAGCAAGGAAATTGAGGCAAAAAATCCAACTTTGGGTACAGGCGTCAAACTCAGTGAGCCGTATAGAATATTTACCCAAGGGGTTATGACAGAATCTGGAAATCCAATAGAGTGTGCCATAGATGGGGAAGGATTCTTCTCCTATAGAGATGGGCAAGGCAACTTAAAATTGTCTAGGGCTGCTAATCTTAACATAAACATTGCAGATGGTAGTCTTATTGATGAAAATGGAAATAGGCTAGAAGTGCAAAACGGAATTAATTTGCTGGAGTGTGATCCAGGAAGTGTTGAAATCGGTTTAGATGGAAAAATCCGTGCAAAAAAAGACGATCAAACGGTTGAGGCTGGTACAGCAGTGCTTTACTATATACCAACAAAAGACGTGCTCAAAGATTCAGGTAGCGGCTATTATTCCATACCAGAAGGGACTATGAGCATTAGAAATACAGATGCCAATGTGCCAAGAGAGACATTTGGTCTTGTTCATCAAGGCTATATTGAAGGCTCTAACGCAGACATGGGTGCGGAAATGGTGGATTTGATGGTGACCCAAAGAGGATACCAACTAAGCCTTAAAGCCGTTCAGACAGCAGATGAAATGTGGGGACAAACAAATAATCTCTTAAGAAGATAAAATATGCTGGTAAAATGGAATTAAGTGTTATATAATGTGCCATGATTTTAATAAATCATTTGGAGGAGTACGAGCATGGATATTTCAGATATTGCCAAATTAAATAAATCACTTGGTGAAAGCAATCTAAATAGTAAAGAGAATCAAGATGATGAGAAGATTAAAGAAGCCTTTAAGTCTATATTTGTAGAGCAGATGATAGGGCAGATGATGAAAACCGGTAGTGTTGTCAGCGGTGTTGAAGGGCTACAAAAAGAACTTGTAGAAGAGCAAGTAAAAGAATCTCTAGGCCAGTATTTTATGGACTCATCAGGCATAAGATGGAATGAGATATTAGGCTTAACGAAGGCAGATGGTAAGGAAAATGGAAAAGATTAAATTTGAAATATATGATAAAATTGAAATATATAGCAACGCAGGGGAGTTGATCGGTCGCAGTGAAGTGCAGGAGCACAAAGAAGACGTTTTGCATATTAGTGCGCCTATTGGGCTTGATGGAATTAAAATCCTTGAAGTCGGTGAGAAAATTTCTGCTATTTATTATCATGACACTAAAACATATAAGTTTACCACAAAGGTTATCAATAGGTTTGTGGAGGGCATGAAAATATTTGTTTTACAAAAACCCGAAAAATACGAGGTAATACAAAGGCGTGAATCTGTTAGGGTAGATCATTCATTGCCAATTACCTATGTTGTTTTATCTGAAAAAGAGACTGAATTACTATTAAATTCAAATGTGGCACCAAAGGAAATAAAAACCGAATTTGCCATAAGATTTATTGAAGCCAAAACATTCAATGTGAGTGCAGCAGGTCTTGGGATATTCACTATGGAAGATACCATTAAGACTGGAGACCATATAATCGGCTTTATTGATATTGACGGCAGAGAAGAGATGATTTTCATGCAGGCAGTCAAAATAACTAGAGATCATACGGTACCTAATAGCGCGGTTCGAAAAATTGGAACTAAATTTGTTAAGGGCAGCAGGGGGTTAGAGGAGAGAATGTTTCAGGATCTCTTCACAGTGATGAGGAACCAAAAGAACTAGTTAATTAAACGTTGAAAACAAGCCAAACACATTTATTTTTAGTGAAAAGAGTATACTTTTTGTGAAATAGGTGGTATAATAAAGATACAGTTAGATATTGTAAAGTATAAGGGGATTTAAATATCCCTTTTATATTGCAATCTAAAAAGAAAGAAAGGTAAAGAGACAAACCATATGTTAAAAAAGCTAACAACAATCGGGCTGATTATAACAATGCTGGCTTCCACCTCAATTCCAATTTTTGCAGACCCAAGTACAACTGTAAATTACTTTAACAGAGATATCTACGTTAATGGTGAGAAGATTGCTAACTATCAGTCAGCAACGCCGTATTTCTCATGCGGTAACAATGTTTATGTACCATTGACAGCAGAGAATGGAAAAATTTTGGGATTTACCACCAAGGTAGATACCGAAGCTAAAACTGTTGAGCTTGCAAAAGCTGAATCCACGCAAAAGAACTATGCTAACCAATCAGCCAAGCATAGGGCGCAAAGATTCACGGCCCAGCAGACGGATTATAAATTATTTTATAATCCAGGAGTCACCATAGAGCAAACCACAACTGATGAAACATTAGATGCAGAGGCTCTAACACAAGAAGGAATAGAAGAAGCACCAGTTGATGCTGATTCGACACTTTCAGAACAACCAGATGCTGCAATAGCAGATGGAAACATTGAAGAGGAAAATTCGAGAGCTCCGAAAGATATAAATCTTGGGGAAGCACCGATTTTTACCTACAACAACGTACCCTATGTAGCAATAGGTATTCTTAATGGCATTGAAAGTCTAGGATGGAGTTCACATTTTGATTCATATACAGGATTGTATATCTCCACCAATCCAGACATAGCAGCAAAATCATATGTCAATGCAAAGACTATGGCTACCAACAAAAATTTAGTAGATTACATGATAAAGATTAATGGCGCAGGTCTAACTGTAGCTGCAGCGCAGGACATCTTATTCTTGATAAAACAGAAATCTCAGATATATAAAGTAGATGAGCTTCTAGTTATCTCAGTAATTGCTAAAGAGAGCAGATTCAATGTCAAAGCACAATCTAAAAGCGGAGCGAATGGATTAATGCAAGTGATGACCGCCACTGGCGCCAAAGCTGGATTGTCCAAAGCAGACTTAATAGACGCTGAGAAAAACCTTGAATTTGGTGTGAGTTACCTATCTGGTGCTATTAAATCATTTGATAGCGAATGGGTGAGAGGATTGTCCGCGTATAATCAAGGATCCACAAAGGTGAGCAGGGGTAATTTCTCTAGAGCATATTATCAGCGGGTAATTAGTGCATACAACGTGGTGAAAACCAAAGTTGTAAAATAGTAAAAAATGATTTAAAATAGGATATGTCAAAACGACATATCCTGTTTTTTTCTAGGAGAGTAAGCCATGTCATACAAAGTCAAAATTGACGTATTTGAAGGTCCATTTGACCTGCTCGTCTACTTGATAGAGCATGCTGAGATGAGCATATACGATATTAAAATAGCGGACATTACAGATCAATACCTAGCACATATGAGTAACATCAAAAATCTAAATGTGGAATTGGCTGGTGAGTTCATGGTGTTAGCCGCCACTTTGATTGAAATCAAGTCGAAGATGCTGCTACCTAGGTATAGTCCAGATGCAATGACAGGTGCCATAGAAGACGATCCTAGAGCAGAACTGGTGGAAAGAATACTAGAATACAAGAAATTCAAAATTGCGTCAGAACTGTTAGAAAAAAACGAAGAATACGCACTTTTGAGTCTAACAAAGCCACAAGAGGATCTTAGTGAATATATAAAGACTGATGAAGAATATCTCAACCTTGATATAGATCAATTCGTTAAAGCGTTCAACATGTTTTTAGTGAAGAAAAAGAAAATTGAAGAAGTACATAGGCGCTATGGTGAGATTGAACGTGAGAGAATTAGCATTGAAGATAAAGTAACACATATTAGAAGGCTTTTAGATAGAGGATTCATGGACTTTGAGGCAATTGTAGATGACTGGGAGGACAAGGCCGAGATTGTGGCCGCATTTATGGCGGTCCTTGAGCTAATTAGACGACGGGAAATCATTGTAAGACAGCATGTTACATTTGGTAATATATCCATAGAAAAGCAGAGTATACCACAAGGCGTAGGACCTGTAGTAGAAGGGGGTGAAGAATTCGTTGTTTAGTAAATCCGTGATAAAATCTGCCTTTGAATCCATGCTTTTCGTCTGGGGCAATCCACTAGATATTAAAGACGCCGCTGATGTCTTTGATATTGATTGGAGAATAGCATACGAGTATATGAAAGAGTTAGAAGAAGAATACAATTTGCAAAATCGTGGGATTGTAATTCGTGAGGTGGATAAAAAATTTCAATTTTGTACAAAAGCCGAGAATAGAGAGTACATAGAAAAGCTTTGTACCCCTGTTAAGGAAAAGCGATTGTCCCAATCTGCCTTAGAAGTATTGGCCATTATTGCCTATAGACAGCCAGTGACCAAGGCGGAGATAGAATCTATTCGTGGCATCAAATGCGACAGGGTGCTAGAAGGTCTTTTCAAGAAAGAATTAATTGAAGACAAGGGAAGAGCCGCTAGTGTAGGAAGACCCACCTTATACGGCACTACAGACGCCTTCCTAGCCTACTTTGGCTTTAAGAATATAAAGGATCTGCCAAGCATTGAGGACATCGAAGACACATTGTTATTAGAAGACGATGTGGAATCTGTGGATGATTGGCAGCAGATTCCAATGGAAATGTAACATATTTGAGTAAAATCTTTCGTATACTGCCAAGAGGCAGGTGATACAATGATTAAAAAATTTATATCCGCCTTTATGGTCACGACGATCATAATAGGCGGTTTTTTTTCAGAAAGCGTGATGGCAGCAGGTCCTCCAGGGGTATCTGCCCAGACGGCAATCGTAATAGAACAAACGACTGGAAGAGTTTTGTATGAAAAAAATGCTGATGTGAAGAAATATCCAGCCAGTACAACGAAAATGTTAACAGCACTACTAGCCATAGAAGCATCAAAGGATCTAAATCAAAAAATTAAGATACCAGCAGAGGCGGCAGGGGTGGAAGGCTCATCGATTTACTTAAAATTGGGAGAAGAGATATCCATGAAGGATTTGCTGTATGGACTTATGCTCAGGTCTGGTAACGATGCGGCTGTAGCCATAGCAAATCATATAGGAAAAGGAAAGACAGAAAACTTTGTCCAAATGATGAATCAGCGTGCGGCAGAGCTAGGGTGCAACAACACTAATTTTTCCAATCCAAATGGTTTGCAAAACAAAGAGCATTATACTACGGCTAGAGATTTAGCCAAGATAGCTAGGGCTGCCATGAACAACGAGATATTTAGTATTGTTGTAGGTAGCAAATCGTGGGTATCAGATAGAGCTGTGGGAGATTTTACCCATTTTTTCAACAAAAATAAAGTTATATTTCAATACGAGGGTGGCACAGGAATCAAGACAGGGTATACCACCACTGCAGGTCGATGTCTTGCGGCTAGTTCAGAGCGAAACGGCATGAAAGTAATATGTATCGTCATGGATGCACCTGACTGGTTTAATGACAGTTATGCCCTTATGAACTACGCATTTGACACATATGAGGTGGAAAAACTAATAACACGGGATCAAGTAATCAATACGGTGAGAGTTGCTGGTGGCGAAGCAGAATATGCAAAAGTTGTGTCAGTGATGGATATTCTCATGCCAAAACGAAAAGGTGAAGAAAACAAAGCTACAATTATGTATGAGATGGGAAAGAAAGCCACAGCCCCCATCAATAGGTACGAGGCGTGCGGTAAGCTAAAAATATATTGGGAGGGAGAATTTTTGTCAGAAGTTCCCCTTTACTTTGCTGAAGATATCGACAAAAAGAAAAGTGGCTTTAAAAGATGGATTAGCGATTTGCTGTAACAAAAACATCTCATTCTAAATACTCTATAAGGTGAATATTTAGAAATGAGGGAAAGTTATGACTGATAATAAGCTAACCCGATGTATAGATGTTGGGACTGAGAATTGTCCTTGTTTTTTGGCTGTGACTGGTGATTGTCTTACATGTACAAGGCTTCAAGGCAAAGAATACTGTGATTGCCAATGGAGTGGAAGCTGTGTATACAACGAGTACATACAATCAGGAAAAAGAATCAACAACCCAAGAGGCGAAATACTAGCATCTATAGTAGATAAAATTGGATATGACGATGGTCTATATATATACGCACTGAAGGTGGGGCAAGGGTTTGCCATAAAATGTGATACTTTGGGAACCTATGTATTTATGCGCCCTGCGGGGGAGCAAGGTATATACGATACACCTATATCAATTATGAGTGCAGATGCATCAAAAGGATTGATTCATGTGGCGGTAAAGGCAATATCAGCTAAAACAAAAAAAATTACTGAGGAAGAGGTGGAATTTACAATAAGAGGGCCTTATCGAAATGGACTGTTAGGAATTAAGAAATTCTTAGAGAAAAAGGGGAAAACCTTAATTTTGTGCAGAGGCGTAGGCATTTCGCCCGCCATTACTCTAGCCAACAAATTAAACAGTGCAGATATAATTGTGGATGACGAGCGTACCAACAAGCAGGTTGCAGAAGATTACCTAAAAGATATTCCTGTCAATTTACAATATCTGACACTTTCTGACCAAATGGTCAAGAAACAAATAGCTGGTTTAATGGAAAAAGAAGAATATGACAGAGTGGCTATATTGGCATCGGATTTCTTTATATCTGAATACGGCAAACTAACCAGTGAGGTATTACCTAAAGCCGCCATAGCGGTGAGCAATAATTTTAATATGTGCTGTGGAGAAGGTGTTTGCGGAGCGTGTACTATGGTGGATGAAACTGGATGCGCATACAAAATGTGTAAATGCCAAACGAACGCAAAAGCCATATTCAAGGACTATAAATAAGGGGGCAAGAGGATGTATAGAGTAGTTATAATTGGAGCTGGCTGGTCGGGGATTAGCGCGGCAGTGGCAGCAAAGCAGGCAGGAGCAGACGTAACCCTTATAGAACGTACAGATATGCTCCTTGGGCTGGGCAATGTAGGTGGCATTATGCGGAATAATGGTAGATATACAGCTACAGAAGAAAACATAGCATTGGGTGGAGACGAAATATTTGCCATCATCGACAAACTATCCCGGCACACCAATCTGGATTTTCCAGGGCACAAGCATGCCAGTCTTTATGATGTGATCAAGATGGAGCCTACCATTAGCAGGTATTTAGGAGAGATAGGCGTAGAAGTACATACCACCGCGAGGGTGGTCGATGTGGTAAAGTCTGAGGAAGATATAATAAAAGCAGTGGTACTCACTGACGATACTGTTATAGAAGGGGATGTATTTGTAGATGCCTCGGGATCTACAGGGCCTATGGGTAATTGTCTAGCCTACGGCAATGGTTGTGCCATGTGTGTGCTGAGATGTCCTGCTTTTGGACCTAGGGTAAGCGTAACACAGAAAGCTGGATGCATTGATATTATGGGGCGTCGCAAGGATGGAGAGTTCGGAGCCTTTAGTGGTTCTTGCAAATTGGAAAAGGCGTCACTTGATGACGAAATTGTGAGTAGATTGAATAAAAACGGTGTGGTTGTGGTACCACTACGAGCGGAGGAAATTAACCGAGAAAAACTAGAGAATAAAGTTTGTCAACAGTATGCCTTAGATGCCTATGCAGAGAATGTTATTCTCCTAGATACAGGCCATGCTAAGTTAATGACATCATACATGCCTTTAGACAAGCTTAGATCCATTCCTGGCTTTGAGAATGCCAAATATGTAGATCCCTATGCAGGGGGGAAAGGCAACTCTGTCAGATATTTATCTGTGGCAGAGCGAGGCGATAACATGCATGTACGTGAAATGAAAAATTTACTTTGCGCAGGTGAAAAATCAGGGTTGTTCGTAGGGCATACAGAGGCCATTAGCACAGGGCTATTGGCAGGACACAATGCAG
Source organism: Anaerovoracaceae bacterium (assembly GCA_031553975.1). Classification (GTDB taxonomy): domain Bacteria; phylum Bacillota; class Clostridia; order Peptostreptococcales; family Anaerovoracaceae; genus JAVBKP01. Next base: position 27,405 of record JAVBKP010000032.1, read on the forward strand.
CAAGATATCTCAAGGGAATAAAACCACTCGAATTGCCGACCAATCTGGCAATTGGGGATCTGATTAACTTTGCAGGCAAACAGGCACAAACCAGAGAAGGGCTCATGACCCGCTATACCTTTGCAGGAGATGTCTACTTTAACCGAATGAAAGAAAAGGATTTGTATACAATTGACATAGACGAAATCAACAAACGTGTTAAAAAATATGGCTTAGAGGGCATATACAAAGAAAAAATTATAGGATAAAATCAAAAAGGCTGTCTCAAAATGATTGAAAATCACGGAGAGGCAGCCTTTCTCAATAGCACTATAGGCTAACTTTTTTTGTCATCCCCAGGATGATTGCGATTGCCAGACTGCTTTTTGGTATTTCTGCTTTCGCCGTCTAAGGCGCTTTCTGCCATAGTGGGACCGCCTTTGGATTTCATTTTACGAACCTCTTTTGGGTCAATTTGACTGTCTTTTGCCATTTGAAGCCTCCATTTTTGCTTAAAGTATCATCACGCAAAATAGTATAAACGGCAGAGATTGATTTTATTCAAATATAAAATGAAGCCTAGGGCATGTACAAAAGGCATATTATAGGGTAAAATGAATAGGAAGCGTAGTAGTTACGCTTCCTATTTTCGTTTTTTAGTAACGGAGGATATAAAATGCGTTTAAATAAATATATTGCCCATAGCGGTCTAGTATCAAGGCGAAAAGCGGATGAGCTAATCGTAGCAGGCAAGGTAAAAGTAAATGGAAAGCTAATGAAAGAGCTAGGCTATGATGTAGCTGATAGTGATGAAGTTGAAGTAGCAGGTAGTCGTATTAAGCCTGCAACAAAAAAAGTGTATGTGGCTGTCAACAAACCAAAAGGCTATGTGACTACGGCAAAGGATGACAAGGAAAGGCTAACAGTCATGGACTTAATTGGAGATATAGACGAGAGGTTGTTTCCTGTAGGACGGCTTGACTATAACACATCGGGGCTTTTGATTATGACCAACGATGGTGACACGGCTTACCGTATCGCGCACCCTAAACATGAGGTATGGAAAACATATAAAGCTAGGATTAATGGATACATAAGTATGGCAAATTTGGAAAAACTTAGAAAAGGAATAAAAATAGACAACTACACCACAGCACCTGCAGAGGTTACGCTAGAAAAGCCAGGGGAGCGTTCTTGCATCATAGAGATAAAAATCCATGAAGGGCGGAATAGACAAGTCAGAAAAATGTTTGCCGCAGTAGGGCATCGAGTACTTGAACTGGAAAGAATACAGATTGGACAAGTGAACTTAGGCCATTTGAAAGAAGGACATTACAGGAAACTTACAGATAGAGAGATAGAGTATTTGAAGATGTTGTAGGAATATATGAAACTTAGAATTACTATTTATCAAGATGAGCAGAGTGAAATTGACCATATTAAAAAAAGCATACTATTCGTATTGGAAAATTTACAAGGTAAGTATGAGGTAGAATTTTTAATATACAACAAGGGTAGCGAGGTCGCTAGAGGGTTAAAGAAAAAACATATTTCAGACATATACTTTCTTGACTTAATTCCTGAAGATACAGAGTGCATGTTAGTTGCCAAAGTGGTACATGAAAAATATAGGCACCCCATTGTATTTTTTGTAAGTGAATACAAAGAGTATGTACAAGATGCCTTTCGGGTAAATGCGTTCCAGTATATATTCAAACCTTTTGACGAAGCTAAATTTCAACATGAGATTAAAGTGGCAGTGCAAAAATGGCAAAGATTTAATTATGTCAGAGAACTTATTTCGATGGGCAAAAACAAACAGCATCTGGACCTGAATTTTTTGCTTAGACCAAGCAAGATTTTATATTTTGAAAGCGATAATAAATATATATTTTCTTACATAGAAAATCAAAATCAAGAGATAATCTGTCATAAGTTAAGGAAAAAACTTGATAATATGGAAGAATCTCTAAAATCTTTTGGTTTCACAAGATGCCATAAGAGTTATTTGGTCAACATGAAATATTTTTACCAGATGGATAGTGAGAATATCTACTGCTTTAGCCATAACATAACTATACCTGTTAGTTATTCAAAAAAAGAAAGTGCAAGGAACGAAGTAATTGAATTCTTAGAGAAAAAACTTGCCACATTTTAATTTCGCTAAAAATCGTCCTATTTCGACACAATACAGATTTAAACATAGAATACATGTTAGCATTAGCATGTATTTTATTTTATTTTTTGCACGAGAGGAGAAATAATATGGCAAAAAAAATTATTGGAGTAGGTCTTATCCTGATTATGCTGTTAGCAGTATCAATAGGGGTAATGGGCGCAGAATTACCACAGGGAACGGGAACGGCAGCAGACCCATTTCTTATTTATGATGAGGCAGGACTAAAGTCAATACCTCAAAAAGGACTTGGAAAAAGCTACAAGTTGATGGAGGACATTAATTTGACAGCGAATTGGGCACCTATAGGAACGTCATCAGAAAAGTTTACTGGCACCTTTGATGGAAATGGACATGCAATAAGCAACTTGAACATCAACACCCCAACGGCATCGATGGTTGGGCTCTTTGGATATGTGTCAAATGCAGACATAAGGAACTTAGGGATAGAGAGCGGTCCGATATTAGGAAAAGGTGATGTAGGTGCATTGGTAGGGTATGCTGATGGGACTAAAATCATAGGATGCTACAGCAAGGCTAATGTTGCCTGCAATGAGAACTATGCAGGGGGACTTGTAGGTAGTGCAGGAAACTATACAGTAATCAGTCAATGCTACACAAAAGGGAAGGTGACTACTGGCACATATATAGGGGGAATCGCAGGTGGAATTAGAACTGGCACGAGAGTAGAAAATTGCTATTCTACTGGTAAGGTTGGGCAACTACTTACATCGGGTGGCTATACTGGAGGAATCACGGGTATAGCTAGTGACTTAGCCATAATAGAAAAATGTTATGCAGCAGGAAATGTATATGGAAACATATATGCTGGTGGGGTTTCCGGAATGGGTGGCGCTATCAAAAATAGTGTGGCATCAAATATGGAAATAAAAATAAGTTATAACGGAAATAGCCCAACCAATAGGATAACAGGCAATCAAAACGCCGCCATGAGTAATAATATCTCGTATCAAGATATGGCTGTCAAATACAATGGTTTTGCGACAAGAGATTTTACAATAAATAATACGACTGACGGAGTAGGCAGGACGGCTACACAGCTGCAACAGAAGGAGACGTATGAGGCATTAGGTTGGAACTTTAGTGACATATGGGAAATGAACACAACAATCTCAGAATTCCCTATACTTAAGGCAATTCCAACGCAAACCCAAAAGGTTGATTTGAGATATGGGACAAGGGAAAATCCATACTTGATAATGAATGAGAATGACTTAAGAAGCATTAATAGCAAAAGTTTGGATGCACATTATAAGTTAATGGAGGATATAACATTAACAGCAGACTGGACACCGATATCCACATTCACAGGGTCGTTTGATGGAAATGGGCATACAATAAGCAACTTGAACATCAACACCCCAACGGCATCGATGGTTGGGCTCTTTGGATATGTGTCAAATGCAGACATAAGGAACTTAGGGATAGAGAGCGGTACGATATTAGGAAAAGGTGATGTAGGTGCATTGGTAGGGTATGCTGATGGGACTAAAATCATAGGATGCTACAGCAAGGCTAATGTTGCCTGCAATGGGAACTATGCAGGGGGACTTGTAGGTAGTGCAGGAAACTATACAGTAATCAGTCAATGCTACACAAAAGGGAAGGTGACTACTGGCACATATATAGGTGGAATTGTAGGTGGAATTACATCGGGCACAAAGATAGAAGATTGCTATGCTACTGGTAATGTTGGGCAACTACTTACATCGGTTGGCTATACTGGAGGGATCGTGGGTATAGCTAGCAACTTAGACATAGAAAAATGTTATGCATCAGGAAATATATATGGAAACATATATGCTGGTGGGATTTCTGGAATGCGTGGCGCTATCAAAAATAGTGTGGCATCAAATATGGAAGTAAAAGTAAATTATGGTTATGGAAATAATACCTCAAATAGGGTAACGGGCAATGCAAATGCTCCTATGAGTAATAATATTGCATATGAAAATATGCTTGTTATGTTCGGGGGAAGAGTAGAAAGTATAAAAGCTATGAATCCATCTGCTGATTCAGTAGACGGAAAAAACGCCACAATGGCACAATTAGAAACCCAATCCACATACGAAAACCTAGGTTGGGATTTTGAAAAAATCTGGATGATGGGAGAGAAATATCCAATCCTAAGATTGGAGGCTTTCAATAAGACTATTCCAGAAAAGTCAAATTCCATTAACAACAGTACAATGGGCACAGAGGATTATCAGTTCACCTTCTCTGAGGGCTGGGGGTATAAAGAGCAACAAAGTGCCTACGCTGGGGATGAGAGCTATAGTAATGCACCAGACAGCTATTTCCAAATGAAATTTAAAGGCAGTCAAAGCAAATGGTATGGGGCATTGAATAATACTTGTGGTATGGCAGATATCTACATAGACGGTATACTTATAAAGACAGTAGATTGTTATAGTCCGACCCGCGTGGATAATCAGTTACTATTTGACAGTGGAAAACTGACTAAAGGGCAACATGTTTTGAAGGTAGTGATTTCAAATGAAAAAAATGAAAATACTATAGAAAGATATATAACAGCAGATAGAATTGAAGTTGAAACCAGTGATGTTATCGTGGAGCCAATGACCATCAATGATGACTTTATTGGGACAGGCAAGTATCAATTTAGTTATTCGGATGCATGGGCATACCATCCATCGGCAAATACATATAAAGGGGATGAGACCTATACAAATATACCAGAAGCTGCCATGGAGATGTCTTTTAATGGCACAAGAGCAAAATGGTATGGTGTTATGGGTGAGAACTGCGGTATAGCATCAGTATATGTAGATGGTGCCTTTGTGAAGAATGTAGACTGCTATAATCCGTCTAGAAAAGATGGACAAATGCTATTTGATAGTGGCGTTCTTCCGCAAGGAGCTCACAACCTCAAAATTGTCCTTTTAGATGAAAAAAATTCAGCAGCTACGGATAGGTATATCACCGTTGACAAAATGGAGATTTTTAGTGATGAAGATATTCAGATTGTAGCTACCATCAATGACAACTTTAAAGGCATCAAAAACTATCAAATCAATGATTTTAACAATTGGGCATATCATGAGCAAATCGGTGCTTATGACAATGACGAAACATATGCTAATACAGCAGGCAACGAATTCATGGTAAAGTTTGAAGGCAAACAAGTGAAGTGGTATGGTGTTATAGCTGAGAACTGCGGTATGGCGGAGGTATATATTGATGGGATACTTGTCAAGAATGTAGACTGCTATAATCAGGCAAGAAAAGACGATGTGGTTTTATTTGAGAGTGAGGCATTATCACAGGGACTACACGAGCTAAAAGTAGTGATCTCAACCAATAAGAACCCAAATGCTACAAATACGTATATTACTGTGGATCGTATCGATGTGATCAAGTAATACTTTATAGACAAACTCATATTATTACGTTAAACTAAAGGAAGAGAGTACTCTCTTCCTTTAGTTTATTTTGAGTCAAAGTAAATAATTTATATTTCTTGATTGGAGAAGTTTATGAATAAAATTCATGTAAGTCTATCTACAGATGACAATTATGCGCCGTACTGTGGTGTTGCAATCAAGTCTATGCTCATGAACAAAGGGGTGGAGGATGATATTTACGTCTATGTGCTATACAAGACATTGTCTCAAGAGAACATAAACAAACTTGAAGACATAGGCAAAGAGCATGAGGCAGAGGTAAAAGCGTATAAGTTAGGGGAAAATGACTTTAATGATATGCCTCTAGTGGTAGGGGCCCATTTTACGGTAGAAATGTACTTTAGGTTTGCTATTCCGAGAATGTTTCCGCATGTTGACCGAATGGTTTATTTAGATTGTGATGTTTTAGTGAAAGACAGTCTAGCTGACCTTGTAAATCTGGATATTGACAACAAAGCCATGGCTTTTTCTGACGGGAATAGTGGCGTGCTTTTAATCAACTGTGACAAATGGAGAAAAAATGATATAGAGCGTACATTGTTGGTGTACGTGGAAGAAAATAGGACCACATTGCAATTTCCAGACCAAGAGGCATTGGTGGAAGTGTTGAAGGACGACTTTTATGAGATTGAACCAAAATGGAATAGGCAAGTGTTGCTATTTGACTTAATTGGGCAAGATGTGAAAAAATTCACAACGGAGCATGCAAAAATAATTCACTATATTGGGCATACAAAACCTTGGTCGTGTGCTATAACCAATGACTTAGTGGATGAGTATTTTGATTATTTGAAAATGCTACCTTGGCAGGTGAAAGACAATAGAGAGCGGAATAAAACAATAGCACCTACGTGGTATTACTACTATCTAAGACGGCTACACATGCAGTTTGCTACTGGAAAGATTAGCAAAGATATGAAAATCCTGCTTCTTCACGATGGAACGATAAAAAAAGAACTAGAATATGTACTTGCGGATAAGGGGTTTGATGGGTTTGTTTCGTTTCTCTTTAATGATGGGTCATGGTATACACAAATAGCCGACTTTATCATAGCTGAGCATCATAATAAAAAAATTGCAGAGTACATTTTGGATAGTAAAGGGTACTTGTCAGAAGAGGATTATCTGTTGTTTTCTATGGCAGATACGGGAATAGAGATTGATGACAATCTCTTTGAAACAGAATATGAGCAATTTGTGCAAGCGGAAGTTCTGGCTAAAAAAAAGACTTATATCATTTTATCCTCGGCACCATGGAGTAAGAGCGGAGCCAGACAGCGCATGCATCATATAGCTAGGGCCTTGGCGGATGAGGGGCAACAAGTATTCTATATGCCTGTTTGTATTCAGCTAGATGTCGGAACACAAATGTCGGAAGGGCAGACCTTAGAATATATTTTGACAAATCCACTGGTGGATGAGGGTGTGATTATATTTTCTGCGTTTAGGCCCATGTTTAAGGGAAAGGAACTATGCAATCCATTCGAGGCTGTGCTTGAGAGTATTCTTCATGTTGCAGAACATGAAGTGGTACTAGTCGCCTATTTACCAGAACATGTTACTGTCATCAAACAATTGAAGGCAAAGGGCAAAAAAATTAAGGTAATATACGAATGTGTAGATGATCATAGAGATACAGAATATGCTTATTGGAGTCATAAAAAAGATGCAGAGTGGGAAGAGGCGTTGATGGATATATCTGATGCCGTAACCACTACGGCCACCTCTTTATTCTTAGAACGGGCAGTTATTGAAAATAGGAAAAATGTATATTTGTCCAGGAATGCAGTATGTTTTGCGGATTTTGATATAGAGGAAATGCCTCCATGTCCTGAGGATTTAAAGGACATTCCTGAGCCTAGAATATTCTATATGGGCGTGCTATATGGTAGATTTGATACGGAACTTTTTAACAACGTAGCAAAGATGAATCTGGATAAGAGTTTTGTCATTATTGGATTAGGAGATGAAAAGCTATTGCCTAAGGGTGAGAATATCTATTTTTTAGGCGGTAAGGGACATAAAGAGTTGAAGAACTATATCCATCATATGCAGGTGGGGACGGTGCCATATAAAGACAACTTAAACATTACGCTTCACTGCGATCCTATCAAGCAATCTGAACATTTGGCTTGTGGTATTCCTACAGTGGCTACATTTATGCCAGATACTGCCATAGGAAAGCCATATAGTTATAATGCCAATACGCCAGAAGAGTTCACCAAGGCTATAAATCATGCACTGGCGGTAGAGGTTGACATGGAAGAGATAGTTAAGTTTTTAATTAACAACTCTTGGCAAGATAGAGCAGCGCTTTTGATGAGAATTGCCAATGACGATATTCGCAGTGACGAAACCGTTCCAAACCGCATAAAGCAAATCATATCAGCGGTGGAAAATAAAAAAGACATACATCCTAATTTTCGGAAAATCTACGATTTAGCAAACCGCTATAAGAATAGTTAAAAGCAAGAGGTATGCGTGGCTACCAAGGAGGAAAACATGAAAATCACTTTTTTAGGCGCGGCATCATCTGTGACCGGATCATGCCATTTAATCACTACAGATAAATATAAGATTTTGTTAGATTGCGGTCAGTTCCAAGGAAACAAGTCTTTGGAGGCTATGAACTATGAGGAATTCGGATTTGATCCTACTGATATTGATTTTATGCTACTTAGTCATGCTCACGTCGACCACTGTGGACGGATTCCACTGCTAACAAAGCGTGGGTTTACATCCCCAATATACTGTACAGATGCTACAGCAGACTTAGTAGAGGTCATGCTAAAAGATAGTGGATACATCCACGAAAAAGAGATGGAGTGGGAAAACCGAAAGGCGGAACGGGCAGGCAGGCCACAAAGAGAGCCGCTTTACACATTAAATGATGCAGTAGGCTCATTAGAATATGTGAAACCAATTTTATACGAGCAAATCATTGAGGTTGTAGACGGGATAAAAGTTCGTTTCACAGATGCAGGTCATATATTAGGCTCAGCCATTATAGAGATATGGATTACCGAGCTAGGAAACGAAACAAAAATCGTATTCTCTGGGGACCTGGGGGTAAAGGGAAGACCTATACTGAAAGACCCTAAATTTGTTGATGAGGCAGATTATCTCATAATGGAGACCACCTATGGCAACAGAGTTCATGAGGAGAGTAAAAAGAGTTTAAAAGACTTGATCGATATAATCCTTAAGACTACAAAACGTGGAGGATCAGTAATCATCCCGTCCTTTGCTGTGGGAAGAACCCAAGAACTGATTTATTGGATGCATAGATTCTATGAGGGGCATGAAGAATACAGGCAGGCATTGGATGACATTTTTGTGTATGTGGATAGCCCTATGGCAAAGTCGGCCACAGAGGTATTCCGAAAAAATGCCCAAGTGTTTGACGATGAGACCAGAGATTATATACTAAGCGGCGATAATCCCCTTGATTTTAAAAATTTAAAATTTGTTAGATCTAGCCAAGATTCTATGACACTGAACATGAGCCAAGAGCCGAAAATCATTATTTCAGCTAGCGGTATGTGTGATGCGGGACGTATCAAGCATCATTTAAAGCACAACTTATGGAATAAGAAAAATAGCGTGGTGTTCGTGGGTTATCAGGCAGAGGGAACATTGGGGCGCAGCATTAGAGATGGAGAGAAGGATGTAACCATTTTTGGAGAAAAAATCCATATTAATGCGGAGATTTATAACCTAGACGGATTTTCAGGCCATGCTGACAAAGATGGACTACTAGAATGGGTATCTGGCTTTGAAAAGCCCCCTAGAAAGATTTTCTTAGTCCATGGGGAGCAAGACTCCAAAGATGCCTTTGCATATGCTGTGAAGGAGAAATTAGGCTATGAATGTGTGGTTATAGAAGACGTATGCGAATATGATTTAATAGAAGAAGCGGCTCGCCCAATAGATGGGGAGCTAGAGAAGAAAAAGCGCATCGAAACAGCACAAAAGCTCATAGATATTAAGGATAGATTGTCTAAGGTACATGATGAGGTGGAAACCATATTATACAATGCAAGCCTTGCCATAGATGGTAGTGCGTCCCTTGACAGGCTTACCGCCATTCAAAATATAATCTTGGGGCTAGAAAAAGATACTATTAACTTAGGCGCAACACTAAGCTTGGGAGATAATCAAGAGTAATATGTTAGAAAAAGAGTTAAAATATACCATTTCAAGTAAAGAAATAGTCGATAGAATAGTAGCAGATTTTGACCAACTTTGCCCAGTGGTGATGCAGGCATCCTACTATGATACAAAGGAATATTTGCTAAGAGACAATAAAATAGCATTCCGAATCAGGAAGGAAGGGGAAAAATCAGTAGCCACTATGAAAATCGGAGGCAGTGCAGAGGCTGGGTTTCACAAGCGGGAGGAAATCAACATAGACGCCAGTGGCATGGCACTAGACAGTCCAGACTTAACCCCTTTTTTAGAGAACGCTACATTTGCAGCAACAGGTCTAAGCCCTAAAGGATTAAAGCTATTTGCCTTTATGAAGACAGACTTCATTAGGCGATGTGCAGAAATCTCCTATGGGGGGAGTCATTTTGAAATGGCTATAGATATAGGAAAGGTCATGGCTGGTGACAGATATGAAGAAATAATGGAAATGGAGTTAGAGTTATTGGAGGGTGCAGAGGATTCCATGGTCGCTTTCGGTGAGATACAAAAAGAAAAGTATGGGCTGGTCATGGAGAACAAAACAAAGTATTCTAGAGGTATGAATCTATATTTAACCTAACCACAATACGCTTTGAACAATTAGCGACACACCCGCCACGCTAACCCAACATATAAGGCCCAGAAGTATAGGCCTTTTACCATTTTTAATCAAAGACATAATATTGGTTTTTAGGCCGATGGCTGCCATAGCCATAGAGATCATGAATTTTCCTGATTGAGATAAAACGTTAAAAATTGCTTCTTGGCCAGGAATAAGAGTACATAAAAGGGAAGCAATTAAAAATCCTATGATAAAGGTAGGAAAAATTTTTGTTATATGCAATTTCTCGCCAGAGGCGGTTTGTTTGGACGTGACATAGAAGGCTAGTAGTAGTGTGACGGGGAGAATCATCAAAGCCCGTGTTAACTTTACCACGGTAGCAACTTGAAGTGCCTCCGTGCCATAGGATGAGGCGGCAGCTACAACAGAGGAAGTGTCATTGATGGCCGTGCCCGCCCAGATACCAAATGTAGTTTGGCTTAGACCCATGGCATGACCCAATGCAGGGAAAAGAAATACAGCAATGACGTTGAATAAGAATATGGTGGAGATGGACTGTGCTACTTCATCCTCCTTTGCTCTGATGACAGGAGCTACGGCGGCTATGGCAGAGCCGCCACATATGGCCGTGCCCACCCCTATGAGTGTGGCAGAATTATCAGGCACTTTTAATAGCTTTCCAATCACAAAAGCCATGAGCAAGGTCGTTAATAAAGTGATTAACATTATCATTAAAGTCTGACATCCAGTCTTGACCACCTGGTCAATATGCATTTCAAAGCCTAACAAAATAATGGCCCATTGGAGAATTTTTTTTGAAGTAAAACCAATACCTGTAATATGTGTATTGGAAAGTTGCACGATGTTGCCGATGAGCATACCAATTCCAATGGAAAGTACGGCATGTCCAATGATACGTAGGCCGGGAATGCACAGAATCATCAGGTAGGCGGCAAATGCAATAATGAAACAGAGGGCAACCCCACGCAATAGCTCTCTATATGTGTTGACAAAATTTTTCATATTCCTTTACCCCCATGGCTGTTTGTGATAATATAATAACAAAATGGAATGATAGGAGCAAGTAAATAATGAATGAGAATATAACCATTCTGGCGGTTGATGATAACGCCGCCAATCTGACTATGATTAGCGGAATCCTTAGAGAAGAGTATAAAGTGGCTTGCGCTAACTCTGGTGCTAGGGCATTAACCTTCTTAGAAAAACACATGCCAAATTTGATTCTATTAGATATAGAAATGCCAGATATGAACGGATATGATGTTATACAAAAGATTAAGTCCAAGGAAGCTACGGCGCATATACCTGTGATTTTCCTCACAGGGAATACAGATTCAGATTCTGAGATTAAAGCTTTTTCGTTAGGGGCGGTAGACTTTATATTGAAACCATTTGACAAAACAAACGTACTAGCCCGTGTAACAAAACACCTTATAGGCATAAAGTAGGAGAAAGAGCAGATGCACATACCTGGACCAATCATCCCATATGTGATATTAATATCAGCCATGGTCATATTTTATATTGATGTTATATTACATGGACAAAGGCATAAAAAACTTATGCTAATGAACTTAGGAGGCGTTATAACCACTAGCTTGTTGGTGGTTATTAGTATGCTTATGCCTACAGATGAAGGCGTTTCGTTAGTCAATCGTTTAAAAATAGTATCAACCATAGCCAACAGCATATTGGCTGTAGGGTTATATCATGGCTTTATGGCAAAAAACCCTAGACCAAGTATTAAATTCATTGTAGCTATACCTGCATTTATTCTTGCAATTTTAGTTTTGACAGACCCGCTACATCATCTTTTTAGAAAACAAATTCATCTAATTGAGATAGATGGTGCTGTAACTTTCTTTGCAGACCAAGGCCCAGTATTTTACATATTTGTTGCCTATTGCTATGCTATTATGACGTACATGATAGTTGCTGCTTTACTTGAGTATCTTAAAAAATCCGTGTTATATAGGACCCAGCTTCGATATATGATTATTGCAAGTACCGCATGTCTTACCCTTGGTATTTTTAACAATGCAGGATTTTTTCCTATCAAAGATTATGCTGACCATGCGATCATATTCTTTGACATTTACATTTGTTCTCACTACTTGTTGGTGTACAAATTTAAGTTAACATCAAGTATAAATCTAGCGAGGAACTCTATTTTCTCAGAATTATCCTATGCGGTATTGGTGTTTGACGTAAAAGAATTATTGTTAGATGCCAATGAAGTAGCCATGAGCACTTTTTCTATTACAAAAAATGATTTTTCTTTTTTACCATTAGAAGCGATCAAACAAAAATTACCCATTGAGAGAAGAATCAAAGAGGGTAACTTTGAAGTGAAAATGGAAAATGGCGACGGCAAAGTGAGACATTATAGCGTCCTTAAGCAATTTTTAAAAGATAAAAAAGGCATGGATTCAGCCATTGTACTTTCTTTTTTTGACATAACAGAAGTGAAGAATCTAGAAAAAGACATAATGGATACAATGATGGAAACATCACCCAATATGATGATTATATTTGATGCAGAGAATAAGGTATCTAACATCAGTCGGCCTCTTGCTAATTTGTTAGAGATTGAGAATCGTGACGATGCGGTAGGTATGCATGCGCTTGCTGTTTTCCATGAGATCCCTGATTCAGAAGGCATTATTAATGACATACTTACTTCGGAAGGATATTT
>JAVBKP010000021.1:0-7025 GCA_031553975.1 Anaerovoracaceae bacterium
TCTTGATAATATGGTAGCTGGCAATTTGTGTATCTCTGTAGTTGCCAGAATAAAAATCACATGTGAGGGTGGTTCCTCTAGGGTCTTCAGCAATGCATTGAAGGCTCCAGTGGAAAGCATATGTACTTCATCGATAATATATACTTTATACTTGCCCTTAACTGGTGGATACTTAACACTTTCTCGTAGCTCTCTAATATTCTCTACGCCATTGTTAGAGGCAGCATCTATTTCGATGACATCGATAAAGGTGCCATTTTGTATTTCTAGACAGTGATCACACTGACCGCAAGGTCTTCCTTCGCTCTCAGCTAAGCAATTGACTCCCTTTGCAAAAATCCTGGCGCTGGTGGTTTTACCAGTACCTCTAGTTCCACAAAATAAATAAGCATGGCCTATCTGATTTGTGGCCAGCTGATTTTTCAATATTCTGACGATATGGGCTTGCCCTGACATAGAAGAAAATACTTCTGGTCGCCATTTTCGGTATAACGCTGTATACATTTTTTTCTCCATTACCTAACGGTGGTACACGTCTAAAAAAACCCCTTGACAGCTGTGTTGGAATGCAAGAAAGGCAAGTCTGCGGCACATGAACTAATCCACTTATTGCTGCTTCCTTCCGGACCTGACACGGTTCGCAGAGGTCCATTGCACAGGACCCAACCTGCATCCCAACACAAACGTCAAAAGGCTAGTAAACTAAGGTTACCTGTAATATTCTATAGCTAAACCCGTATTTTGTCAATAGAAAGTGAAAAGAGTTTGCCTAATTAGGCAAACTCTTTTGCTGTGTACTGTGTAAAATCAAACTCTACTATCTAGAGCAGTTGCAGAAAATTATAACTAGTAGCAAGAAGAAAAATAATAAGCTAGTATCAATTCCTTCACAATTATTGAACATTCCACATCTTTCTGACATAATAAATTCACCTGCTTTTTTAATATTTTGGGTGTTTCTATAATTTATTCTCATGCCTTAAAATGTGTGCTATAGTTTAAAAAATTTTATTCTAAAATTTAATCCATTGCTTCGTTTTGTTGCTGCCCCCCGGCTTCGTCCTTTTTATGTCTAAGTTCATACATTCTGTCTTCTGCCTTTGATCTTTGGAGGTTATTGATGCCAAGATTTTGAAGAGCTGTCAAAAAATGATTGGCAGCATTTTTTTCATCTCCTAGCTTTAGGGCTATCTCACCCATTAACAACATCAGTTCCACCTCTGACTCGCCAGAGAAGGTCTTTGTATTATAATATGCATTGCTGTATTGATTGTACGCCTCTTTGGTGGAAAATTCGCTTAATATGCTCTCTCCCATGTCTTCGTATAGCCACGAAAGCCTCATCCACGTCTTTGGTACAGCCACAGCATTGCATCTTATTTCTACATTGCAAAAAATCGTCAAATATAATTTTAGGAAAATATAGTTTATATTGAATATATCTTCTTCAAAATCAAGAGGCAACTTGCCAATACGAGGTAACACCGTCTTAAGATGTTCAATCCCCGGCTTTTCTATTTTCATAAAGTCACTGGTGTAGTTGGAATATCCACAATGGTGACAGCTATAAACATCAAAGTAAATAGGATCGATGTCTGTATAGATTTTTCGCATGTCTGGCATGGTTTTTCCAACACCTAGCCTGGATTTGCTCATATAGGTCGCTACAAATTTTTCGTCGCAAACCGGACATGTTATAGTTTTGGGGGAGATGGCTTTGGTCGCATCGGACCACTGTCTTGACTCATAGATTCCATGATTTGGTGGCACCATACCTAGCCCCATTAGGTTTTTTAATGCATTGGGCATTTCTAAAGAAACTTTCGCCGGCACAATCACTGGTTTCACCACTTCTATTGGTGGTTCTTCTTTTTCTTCTGTAATAGGCTCTTCGCTCTCTGGTGATTTTCCAAGTTGAATATCATCTGACGCTGGTAGATGTTTGCGAAGCTCTATTTGAAGTTTTTCATTTTCCCCAACCAACTCTCGAATCCGTGAGCCCATGTTCTTCATAACCCTTAGGCAAAATCCTTTGTCTGCATCCATATACCCTTCGAGCCTAGATGCTGGTATGGATAAAATCACTGTTTCATTTTCCTCTATAATACAGGTTTGGGTGATAGGAATGTTTAAAATCATGGAAAGCTCACCAAAAAATTTTCCCGACCTAAGAATCTCGGTCTTAAAATTGTCTCCAATTTTCTCACGCAAAGAAATGCCACCTGATAGAACCATATACAGGCATTCGTTAGAATCACCGGCTCTAAACAAAACTTCGGCTCTTTTATAGGTCTTCATCGTGCCAAATTTTTTCAGCTGATTTATGTCCATAACTTCCTCCAAATGGCTATTCTACCGCTCCGTATCTTTTGCTTAATAGAAGTTTAATAATCGCCGCAATTGGCACTGCTACCAACATTCCGATGATGCCCATATAGTATCCTCCCACTGTGACAGCCATAAGGACGAACACGGGATGCAGTCCTGTGCTAGTTCCTACCACACGTGGCGATATAATCATGCTATCAATTTGCTGTATACCGAACAGAACAGCCACTGCCAATAAGGCTTGTGTAAAGTCGCCTGTCAATAACGCAACCACTACTGCTGGCACCATTCCTAATATCGGCCCAAAATATGGTATTATGTTGGCGATGCCTGCAAAGAATCCAATGAATATGGCAAACTGCACGCCTATAATATGTAATCCTACAGATGAAAGTATGGCTATAATCAACCCGTCAAGCATTTGTCCTCGCAGAAAACTTGCAATGACTAAGTTAATCTCCCCTAGCAATACGCTTGTTTTCTCATATTTTGCAGGAGACATGATTATTTTTCCAGTTTTTCTACAAAGTCTCAGGAAGAATTCTCTATCGATGAGCAGATAAATACTCACAATCAGTCCTAATGCAATGTTAAATATGCCACCACTTATACTGGTAATGTGATCAACTAGCGCAGTAGGGTCCGTGTTCTTAGACAGCCATGAAAATACAGAGTCTATCAATTCTTGCAATTTGTCCGCCATTCCAATACTTTCAAGTTTTTCTTGGAGCACATCAATCAGCCCAACATTTTTCATGAAATAGCCCCATACACTGTCGATCATACTGCTAAAACTAGCAAATACCAGTTGGCCTACTACCATAACAGATATTGTGTATATAATAGCAAATAACACTGCAAATATAATCAGAAATGTAATCAATATGCTAATGTTCTTTTTGCGTCTTTCTTGCTTTTTGGCTTTTTTAGGGTCTATTGGTGTGGCTATAAATAGCCTTGTCATTATTTTTTTATCAACAATGTTGACCACTGGATTTAGTAGATACGCAATTAATATTCCGATTAGTACAGGCGCCATAGCTCCTATAATTCCGCCAAAAAAGCCTTGAACTATTTCTAGCGTTCTAGAAAAATTTGCCAATAATTTGTACACCACAAACAGTGTGGTGGCCGTAAGTGCAGCAAATATACAGATTTTCAAATAATATCTATCTGCCAAAATTTCTTTAAGTTTACTCATGAACAATCCCCTTATAAAATAATATTCTAGGTTAGAGTATACCACAGCATGCTATTGATTCAAAGGAAAGTTGTGAAAATTATGTGGCAATTTTGCTTTAAATGAGATACAATCGTAATGGTATTTTAGATTGACAGCTTACGTATTTTTTGCTACACTAATAAAGCCGTTAATTGCACGGCACATATGGAAGATTGACCGAGTGGCTAAGGAGCTCGCCTGGAACGCGAGTAAGGCGTAACAGCCCCGTGGGTTCGAGTCCCATGTCTTCCGCCAGCAATAAGAAAGCCCTTTTGGGCTTTTTTTATTGCTCTGATGTAAGAGATGCTAAGTCCCATGTTATGTAATTAATCTGCTTTACACAAGTCTAATATTTTTTCTTTTATGAAAAAATTAACATCAAAGTTTGAATCAAGAAATTCTAATATTGCAATGGCAGATTCTTTGCTATTTGCATAGCCTTGAATGAACATTGGCAAATGCCCTGTGATTTCTGGAAACCTCTGTTCAAATCTCCTATCTTTTGCAAAAGCATCTTTGTGGGTTGGCTGTTCTTTCATGATATAGTCAGCAAGCTCAACAATGCGATCAACTGCATATCCTTGTATAAACTTAAACGCAGATAACTGTTCTCCTCGTTTATACCGACCTAACCCAATATATAAATTTGTTAGGGCTTCGCCAACTAAGTATTCAACAGAGCTTTGATTAGGTGTTGGCTTGTTTTGCGGAATACAGATATTTTCATTGAACTCTCCGGATTTCCAAACTACTCGTCCTTCACTAAAGGGAATGTGACCTAATTCACAACTTTCAAAAACAGCAAATTCACAAAAAATGTTGTCAATGTATAGAGCCTTATAACCATCTGGCGTATTCTGAAACTCAAACCCTATGCCGCATATATCACTTAACCAAGAGCGGTTATTCAAGTACTCCTGCTTATACCCATCCTTTACAATAACAAAAAAATCCAGATCTGAATAAGTGTCTATTCGATCAAGTTCTATGCCAACAGATCCTAGTGCGAGTAATGCCAAAGCATTCTCTGTTTCCTTTAATACGTTTCCAATCTGCTCTAATCGATTTAATAATGATATTTTGTCAGGCATATTATTTCCTTATACTCATGTCTTTCATTTGATAGGGACCCACAAACATTTTAGATAAAGCATTTTTGTCTTTAATATGTGGTAAAACTGGACCTGCGATAGTGCCTGCATACCCATGACTTTTAGCAGCCTCTGTGGCGATTCGAATCATTAGGTCTTCAAATAAAATCATAGCATCATCCTCCCATTGATTCATTATAGACATGTGGCTATCTGCTTGTCAAAGGGATTAACGTTTTAAACCACCTCATAAGTAATAAGTACCACCGTTGAAAAACTCTGACCATGATTATACATCAAACTTAAAATTAAATTGCGCTCAATTAAATTTTGCTTGACTAAATTTTCGCCTTGATATATACTAAGAAAACAAGGGAGGTATTTAGTATGATAAAAGAAATTGATAAGCACACATTCGATGAGCAAATAGTAGGGGTTAGTGTTGTGGATTTTTTCACGCCCGATTGTCCTACCTGCGGAAAACTTAGTTCTGTTTTTGAAAGAGTGTCAGAGCAAAAATCAGACATAAACTTTTTCAAGGTTGATCTTGAAGATGACATAACGTTGGCTGAACGATTTTCAATTGATCACATCCCAACTCTTATTGTTTTCAAAGATGGCGAGCCAGTTAAAACCAATGTTGGATTTTTAGATGATAGCCAACTTGTAGAGTTTATTGAGAGTATATAGAAGGGGGTAGCTGGATGAAAGGTTACAAATTAAACGAAGATCAGGAACATGTTACTAAAATAATGAATGGAATTCACAAAAAACAGGGACACTGTCCTTGTAGGCTCAACAAAGATGAAACCACACTCTGCCCTTGCGATGACTTTGTCAACAATGAAGTTTGCAAATGCAATTTGTTTGTGAAAATCGAAGATACAAACTAAGGGAGATAGAATGGACTCATTAAAACTAGAAAGCCAGTTATGCTTTCCCCTCTATGCCGCGTCGAAAGAGGTTGTAAAGAAATACACGCCACTGCTAGAAGAGATTGGCTTGACATATACCCAGTACATTTCCATGATCGTTTTGTGGGACAAAAAACAGATTACAGCCAAAGCCCTAGGCGAATGCTTGTTTTTAGATTCTGGTACGATTACCCCAGTTATAAAAAGGCTGGAACAACAAGGCTTGGTCACTCGGCAGCGTTCACTTGAGGATGAACGAAGCCTAATAATCACCCTGACCCAAAGTGGAGAATTGCTGAAAGAGCGCGCAAAGAATATACCACAAAAAATTGGCAGTTGCCTTAAATTAGATAGAGACGAAGCCATGATGCTCTACCAGCTACTATACAAAGTATTAGGAAAAGAACCTATTTGAACAGCTAAAACTAAGAGTAAACATATAAAAAAAGGAGAATGAACATGAATATTTATGATTTCACAGTAAGAAACAACCGCGGCGAGGACGTAAGTTTATCAGAGTACAAAGACAAGGTTTTGTTGGTTGTCAACACAGCTACAAAGTGCGGCTTAACTCCACAATATGAAGCAATGGAGTCGCTTTACAAGAAGTACAGCGAGAAGGGCTTTGAAATCTTGGATTTCCCTTGCAACCAGTTCAAGGAGCAAGCGCCTGATAGCGATGAAGAGATCACCACTTTCTGCACTATGAATTATGGCACGACTTTCCCTCGCTTTAAGAAGATTGATGTAAACGGAGAGAATGAGTCTGATCTGTATGCTTGGCTTAAAAAGCAGGCTCCTAAAGATAAAGGAAACCTTAAAACCAAAGCCTTTGAACTTGCGGTAAAGCCGTTCAGAACATCTAAAGAGCCCGCAGACATTGTGTGGAATTTTGGTAAATTCCTTATTGACAGAGACGGAAATGTTGTAGAGCGTTTTTCCCCTGCCCTTGAGCCAAAGGATGTAAGCGCAGACATAGAAAAACTGCTGTAGGCAGCTTGAATCAATTGAATATCTATAGGAATAAGATGAGGTGTGATACCCCATCTTATTTTTTGTGGCAAATCTCCTCAAGTAGTGTTTCTGCCTGGTCGTAGTCCATGTTTTCCATCGCTTGGGCAAGCTGGACAATTTTTTCATCTAGCATCGCACCAAATGTATTCCCCTTGAAAGGTCCTAGTATTTCGATAGCAAAATATGGGTCGCACTGATCGATGGCAGTCCTTACTTCCTCCATAGCCACTAACAGCAATGACAAATCACCTTGCGGTTTTTGTCCCATACATAGTGGTTCTAGCTTTTGATCTGTGGTTTTTATCAGTTCTTCAAGTGCCTTGTAGAAAATTTTTGCTTCTTTGTCAAACTCTTCTATATTATGTACGCAAAAGGCTAAATCCCCAGATTTAGATTTGAATTCCATTTTTTCCGCTTTCGCTGAAAGTCTTTCCTCTCCAATGTTAAGCAATTAAC
>JAVBKP010000059.1:0-6840 GCA_031553975.1 Anaerovoracaceae bacterium
TCCACCAAACCGACTCTGCTCCAGGCGTTACTTGCTGAAATGAAATATAGTCTTGCAAGCCCTGAAGTTCTTCTAAATACCAGTCGGCTACTTTGCGTCTGTTTGCAATATGTTCATCCATATTTTCAAGCTGTGCTAAACCAATAGCAGCTTCAATATTCGTCATACGATAATTATACCCTACCTCTGGAAACCAATAACGACGATTAGGGTCCATTCCTTGTCCCTTTAACATTCTCATTCTTTTTGCTAACTCATCATCGTCCGTTACAACCATACCGCCTTCGCCAGTGGTAATGATTTTATTTCCAAAAAAACTAAATGTTCCAATATTCCCGATGGTTCCAGCTCTATTTCATTTGTAGGTGGCACCATGGCATTCAGCTGCATCTTCTAGCACAAATAAATTATGCTCTTTTGCTATGGCCATTATGGAATCCATATCACAGGGATTTCCGTATAAGTGAACAGGGATAATCCCTTTTGTAGCAGGCGTTATCTTTCGTTTTATATCTTCTGGGTCAATATTCCAAGAATCCTCTAAGCAATCAGCCAACACCGGGGTTGCTCCGCAATAGCGTACAGCATTTGCTGTTGCAATATATGTAAATGAAGGTATAATAACTTCGTCACCAGGCTTAATGCCTAACGCCAGTAGCGGTAAGTGCAGTGCCACTGTTCCATTGCATACACTTAAGGAGTTTTTAGTATGCATATACTTGCTAAATTCATCCTCAAATTGACTTATGTATTTTCCTACTGAAGAAATCCAAGTTGTATCTAAGCAGTCATTTACATATTTTTTTTCATTACCTTTAAAATTTGGAACCGCTACAGGAATAAATCTTTTCATAAAATACCCTCCTACGTGCTTCTAATATGTTTAGCCGGCACACCTACGCAAAGGCTATGATCGCCAATATCATTTACTACAACAGCACCTGCACCAATAAAGCTCCATGTGCCAATTGAAATTTTGTGTATAACGGAAGCCCCTGTGCCAATCCACGTACCCTCTCCCACATTTACATCGCCTGAGAGGGTTACTCCCGGTGCAATATGACATGACTTTTCAATTTTGCAATCGTGGTCAACAGAACAGCTTGTATTTAAAATCACATTATCCTGTATAACTGCACAGGCATTAACAATGGCACCTGCCATTATGCAAATTCCATTTCCAAGTTTTGCCCTTGAAGACACTACAGCATGAGGGCTAATAAGATTGGTGCCTATGAACCCTATTGATAACGATTTATGATATAGCTTTGAGCGTATACTGTTATCTCCAAGTGCTACAAATACATATTTTACACCTTGATTAAAAAACTTTTCTAAATCTTCATCTCGTCCTATAATAGGAATATCAGGAAATCCTGCCACTGTGGTGGCTTGTGGATAGTTTGGGTCAAGGCAACCAATGACTTCGTATTCGCCTACCGAAAGAGCTATATCCAAAACACTGTGGGCATGTGGGCCTGCACCTAAAACAATCATTTTTGGCTTCATAAGTATCAATCCTTAACTCTAATGTCTTTACGCATTTCTTGACTAGGCTGTTTTTTCTGTTGTTTTATCTCGTTTTGCGATAAACAGCCTTGGGCTTGTACCATATCTTGCAAAACTTTAATCTCTTTTACATATTCGTTCTGTTTATACATAAGTATTTCTAATTGCGCAGACATTCTTTCTTCTCTAAAACGCCTATCTGCATCCATGATATTTATGCTTGTTGCTAATCTATTAAGGTTCCAAACATTGACACACATGGAATAACCCCAACCCAAAACAGGTATTTTTCTTAATCGCTGTTTGAAAACAAAACGGTTATATCGCTTGGCGTAGCGAGTGAGATTTTTAATAGTAAAGCGCCCATTAAATTCAGATGATTTTGCCAGTAAATAAATAACTGCTTCTTTAGACATTCCGGAACAAATTAACCTTTGGTATGTTAAAAATCCAGCCTCTTCAACCTCTCGACTCAAAAGCTCTCGATAGGAATAGCAAATAAAATCATTAATGTCCAATCTAAAGAGATGGCTTACATCTTTTGCGTTGCGTTGTTCATATACAATATGTCTAAGCTTTGCATTAACTCTATAGGCAAACTTTTCTAATAAAGGAACTCGCAGAATAACCTTTTTGTATTTGCGCCCTAAATATATAAGTTTGTTGGCACAAGAAGCTCCCTCATCAAGAGGATGAGTGTCCATTAAACTCTTCTTAAGTTCATTGCCTGTGTCAATTTCTTGGGGTTCCTTATCCAATGTAGAATGAAACCTTGACTGAATATACGAACTACTAAGACCTTCCCATGTTATACGTTCCATTCCAGCCATTGGTTTCCCTTCTCTTCCACTTATTTCACCACTCATTTTTTACATGATTTAGTATTATATCCTTCATAATCTTCCCATGTCAAGGTATGGGCTGTACCTTCTACAACAACGCTATTTTCCCCTGTTCCTTCAGCTTTTCAACAATCACTTTTACCTCTTGTGCACGATCTTTTGCACAAATTAGAAGTGCATCTTTAGTGTCAACAATAATTGTATTATGTATGCCCACTGTAGCTAACAATTTATCACTTCCATAAATAATACATTCTTTTGTATCTACACCGATGTGTTCAGCTTTAACAATGTTTCCTAGCAAGTCACTTGGGAACACGGCACCCAAAGCATCCCAACTTCCTACATCGTTCCAACCAAATTCGCTAGGGATTACCATCGCCTCGTCTAATCGCTCTAAAATTCCATAGTCCACTGAAATATTTTCTATATCTTTATATACTTGCTCAAGCAAATTACCTGATTCCAACGCAGTTACCTTACCCTCTAATTTTTTAAACTCCTTGTACATTCTTGGTAAAAACCGATCAAAGAGTGCGAGAACAACTGATAACTTCCATATAAACATACCACTGTTCCAATAATATTGGCCAGAGTTTAAATATTCTTTGGCACGCTCAAAGTTAGGTTTTTCTACAAATCGTTCCAATGGCTGTGCTATACCATATAATGTTTGGTCTCCGCCTTTGATATAGCCGTACCCCACAGATGGAAAAGTTGGCTTAATGCCTAAAGTGATTACTTGATTACTTTCGTTCGCAAGATGAATTGCTTTTTCTAGTATATTTAAAAATCGTTCTGGCTCTGTGATATAATGGTCTGAAGGGAGTACTGTTAATATTCCGTCACCATATTTTTCATAAATATACAGCGATGAATACAAAATGCACGCGGCTGTATTTTTAGCCATTGGCTCTTGAATAATATTTCCTTTTGGAAACTCTGGAATCAATATTGAATCCATAAATATTGCTTGTTTTTTATTGGTTACAATGAATATATTTTCAATAGGCACTTGTTTCACACAACGCTTGATTGTTTCGTTTATCATGGCGTCGTCGCCGCTTAAATTTAAAAGCTGCTTTGGCATATCCTGCCGAGATAACGGCCAAAATCTTGTTCCGCCACCACCAGCCATAATTAATACAAATTTTTTCATTTTCTTCTGCTCCTTCTAAAATTTTATACTGAGCAACACTATTTGCAAGATAATAATTGATTATACCAAATTTCTTATAATATTGACAATGGGTTACGCCTATTGTATGATTTCTTTATCTTTTAGTTAGGATGTGAAAATATGAAGCATGCTTTGGTCATTGGCGGTACTGGTTTTGTCGGTCGCTATCTCATTGATGAAATAAGATTAAATACAGACTGGGCCATATCTTCAACAGTTTCAGGGCATAAACCAACTGCAAGCACTCCCTATCCTACCTATAAGCTTGATATTCTAAGTGTTGGCGAAATCTCCGATTTACTGCAAACCCTAAAGCCAGATTTCATTTTTCATTTGGCTGCACAAAGTTCTGTAGGGCTCTCATGGAAAAACCCTGACTTAACCATAGATACAAATATTAAAGGTTCTCTTAATATTTTAGAGGCTGTAAAAAATTGCTCATGGAGACCACGACTTTTGCTAGTTGGCTCGGGAGAGGAATATGGAACGTTGCTTCCTGATGAGCTCCCTATTAAAGAATCAACCCGTACTCATCCCAATAGCGTATACGCATTGACCAAACTCTGCCAAAATTATTTGGGAGATATGTATGCAAAAGCTTACGATATGGATATTGTTATGGCTAGACCATTTAATCACATCGGTCCTGGTCAAAATGATACATTTGTTGTTTCTGATTTCTGCAAACAAGTGGCTGAAATTGAAGAAAATTTGTGTCAGCCCATTTTGCGTGTTGGAAATTTAACTGCAAAGAGAGATTTTACTGATGTGCGTGATGTAGTTCGTGCGTACACATTGTTAATTCAGTTTGGTCAAAAGGGCGAAAGTTATAATATAGGTTCTGGGAACTCTATCTCCATTCATGACGTGTTGCAAAAATTATTGTCAATATCTGCTGCAAAGATTAGTGTCATAAAAGATTCTGCTAAATTCCGCCCAGTTGACACCCCTATTGTACAAGTAGACATTAGCAAAATTACAGAAACTTGTGGTTGGCTTCCCTCTATTTCTCTTGAAACCTCTTTATCGGACACATTATCTTATTGGCGGAAAATTGTAAAACCTAGTTAGGAGGATTCCCTTGCCATATATTAAGGGCTTTATAAAATACCTTCCACTCTTGCGTGAGTTGGTAGTACGAGATATTAAAACAAGATACAGACGTTCTGTTTTAGGACTTCTCTGGACACTGCTCAATCCCTTGCTCATGATGATGATTTTGACAGTCGTATTTTCTACGCTTTTTAAAAGCTCTATTGAGCACTTTCCAGTGTACCTTTTGACCGGACAAGCTATATTTAATTTCTTTTCTGAAGCTACAAACAATGCCATGAGTTCCATCATCACCGGAAGTTCTCTGATTCGCAAAGTATATATACCAAAATATTTGTTTGTAATTTCTAAGATAATCTCTACTCTTGTTAACTTAGTGGCGTCTTTTTGCGCCCTTTTGATTGTCATGGCCGCTACAGGTGTTCCTATTACTTGGGCGATATTGGGGGCGATACTGCCCATTATTTATGTGTTTGTACTTGCTACAGGCATCGGCCTTTTATTGTCTTCGATTGCTGTATTTTTTAGAGATACCGTGCATTTTTATGGCATCTTACTAACGGCGTGGATGTATCTAACACCAATGTTCTACCCTGTTAGTATACTACCAGATAATATAAAACCATTTGTAGACGCTAATCCGATGTATAACATTATTCTTTGCCTTCGTAGCATAACCTTGGACGGCCAAATGGCCCCTTTCTCCGTGCATTTATCCTGTATCGCTTGGAGCTGTGCCATGCTAATTTTAGGATTGTCCGTTTTTTACAGAACCCAAGATCGTTTTATTTTACACATTTAGTGGAGAGTGCTTATGGAAAATATAATTGAAGTAGAACATGTTTCTATGCAGTTTAATCTATACAAAGAAAAAGTAGATAATATAAAAGAATATGTTATCAAACTGGCAAAAGGAGAAAATATAAGTCAACCTTTTTTTGCTTTACGTGATGTGAGCTTCTCTATGCAAAAGGGAGAGTCAGTGGCCATAATTGGTATTAATGGCTCTGGTAAAAGTACTATGTTAAAATTATTGGCTGGCGTCATGAAGCCCACAACTGGCAAAGTTACCGTTAGAGGGTCAGTAGCACCTTTAATTGAATTGGGCGCAGGATTTGATTTTGAATTAACAGCCCGTGAAAATATTTATTTAAATGGAGCCGTATTGGGCTATCCCAGAAAACAGATGAGTAATATGTTTGATGATATTGTTGACTTTTCTGAGTTGTCAGAATTTATTGATGTGCCTATAAAAAATTTCTCATCAGGTATGATGGCTCGATTAGGATTTGCCATTGCCACTATTACAGTTCCCGACATTTTAATAGTGGATGAAGTTTTAAGTGTGGGCGATTTTAAGTTTAAGGACAAATGTGAACAAAGGCTTCAGCACATGATTGTAGAAGGCACTAATATTCTTCTGGTTTCACACAGTACCAAAGATGTTATTAATCTATGCCATAAGGCACTTTGGCTCGACCACGGCGTAACCAAGGCATTTGGTGATGCTAAATCAGTCTGTGCTGCTTATGAGGAGTCCTAAGTCAGCTCCTCATATAGCTGAAGTACACGATTCAGCATTTTGTCTGCCATAAATTCTTCCTCTACTCTCTTATGTGCTGCCTCTCCTAATTTTTTTCGCAGAGGCTCGTCATCCACCAGTGTCTGCATAGCCTCTGCTAATGATTTTACATCTTTAGGGGGAACTGTAATTCCAGATATTCCATCTAAACTCACATATGGAACCCCACTTGGAAGTTGCGTATTAATAACCGGTTTCCCATGTGCCATGGCTTCTATTTGAACCAACCCGAAAGCTTCTGTTTTTTCCACTGAAGGCAACACAAAAAAATCGCAGTTTGCGAATTCTTCAGCCAATTGTGTATCTGCCATGTTTTTTAAAAAATGTATTTTATCAGCAGTATTCTGCTTTTCTGCTTTTTCTTTTAAATGATTTAATAATGGCCCGTCTCCCACAATACTTAATTCTGCTCCTGTTACCGCTTGAAAAGCGTCTAAAAGAATATCACAGCCTTTATAATATACCAATCTTCCCACAAATAGAATTTTAACAACACGATCTTTAACCTTTGGCGTTATATTCTTATGCTGCAAAATTTCAGGATTCACGCCGTATGGAATAATGACGCACTTTTCGCTATATGATTTTAGATAGTCAGAACCATCAATGTGCCCTTGCGTGGCAACAATGATGGCATCAGCCCTGCGCAACATTTTTTCCATAAACGGTTTATA
>JAVBKP010000148.1:0-14470 GCA_031553975.1 Anaerovoracaceae bacterium
TCTTGACATTTATCCATAGATGGAGTATCCTTGAATGGATAAATTGATGGGGGAATGAAGATGAAAAATTATCATATCAATATTTTTTATAGTGATGAAGACGAAGGATATATTGCGGATGTTCCAGATTTGAAACATTGCAGTGCATTTGGTGAAACTCCAGAAGAAGCATTAGCTGAAGTTTTAATAGCAAAGAAGCTATGGTTAGAGGAAGCAAAGAATAATAATATTTCTATACCTGAACCACAATATAAGCCATTGATTTATCAAGTGAGCTAACAATTAGTTATTAATAGCAATAACCAAACAAAAATGTTTTCTAACCCCAAAAGGCTAGAAAACATTTTCCATTTCCGCCATCAATAGCATAAACACAACCAAGCACATGGTCAGGGCTTGTTTTCCACAGGCGCAGGATTTTTGGAAAAAGTGATCCATATTAAAAGCAATTCTAGGAAGATACCCTAGGTCTTCTAATAAGGTGAACAACGGAAAAAATATAGCCATAGGAGGTAGCATCACCGACACCACCCATGCGGCAGTGCGATATATACCGTATACTAAAAAACTACTGATGGGGTCAGGGAGATGAAGCATAGTACATAATGCCAATAAGGTATCTTGCTGCCCCAAGAGAAGATTGGACAATAGTTCTGAAGGCACATTGGCACCTTGAATAGTAAACCAGAATATGAAAGACAGTAGGATTAACATAGATGGTATGGCGAATTTGCGAGATGTGATTAGCTTGTCTATGGAAACATCTCGTATAGCGGTTTTTGATTTAGCCTTGACTATGACCTTCTTTGCCAAAACTTCTGCCATCTGCCATCTGCTACTAGCTGGGATTATTAAAGGAGCAGACATGGAAGGTACATGTGAGGTAGTGTATATGACATCCCTGAGTTCATGAAGTCCAGTGCCATTGGAGGCAGCTGTGCCAATAACGGGAATATTTAAATCTTTTGCTAATATGTCAAAATCGATTGTTATGCCTTTTCTGTATGCCTCGTCCAACAAATTAATACATAATGCAACTGGTGAGATCATAGACATGACCTCAAGGGCAAAGTGAAGCCCTCTTTCAAGACATGTGCCATCTATTACGATGAGGGTCATATCAGATTTGCCAGATAATATAAAATCACTAGCCACTTTCTCATCAGCTGAGTAGGGATTAAGAGAGTAAGTCCCGGGAATATCCACCAATGTGAAAAGACAATCTTTGTATGTATAATCTCCAGCGGCACTATCAACTGTTTTGCCGTGCCAATTGCCAGTATGCTGTCTAAGTCCAGTCAGTGCGTTGAATAGACTGCTTTTGCCAACATTTGGGTTTCCAACTAGCGTAATTGTTTTAGAATGGCTCATAATCGCCAGTGACCTCCTGTACTAGAATTTTGTTTGTGACGTCGTCTCTGAGAGCAATGACAACACCTCTGACATGATAGGCGACAGGATTACCGGAGGGGCTTTTGTATAATACTTCAATTAAAACGCCTTCAGATATTCCTAAATCAAACAATCGTTGGACTATGGCTGTATCAGAATTGATTTTATGAACTATACAAGTATCACCGGGGGACAGTGAGTTCAAAGTTACCAACAGACTTTCCATACGCCACCTACCTTTTTGTCAGTGTTATGATATAACAAATGCCAAGATGCATTTATTGCATCGTTGTGAAGCAAGTCGCGTTAGCGACTTACACTTATGATATAACAAATGCCAAGATGCATTTATTGCATCGTTGTGAAGCAAGTCGCGTTAGCGACTTACACTTATGATATAATAAATATATATCTATATTTTCCGAATAGTTCGGTGAATTGCCTTTTTTAGACTATGATATTAGGCATAGAAAGGTGAGTGTTTGATGTGGAGATATGAAAAGAAATGAGGTTTCATAAAGCATGAGTAGCAATTTGATTGTAAAAACCACTGGGTTAGCATTGCATCTTCTGGCCCCATATATAAAAGAAGGTGACACAGTCGTTGATGCTACCATAGGCAATGGGTATGATACCCTCTTTCTAGCTAAGGAGGTAGGAGCAGACAGAGGGGTGGGCAAGGTGTATGGCTTTGACATACAAGAAACCGCTTTGGAAAGTACAAAAGAATTGCTAAGGCGGTATGGGATTAAAAGTAAAATTTGGGGTAAAACACTAAAAAACCAAATGAAAGGCGCGAGCACCTACATGGACAGAGATATAGAATCAAATGCAGAGGTGATATTAATACAAGACTCCCACCATAGGATGAACATGTACGATATCCAAGATGTTGGGGCTGTTATTTTTAACCTAGGCTATATGCCTGGACAAGATAAGACAGTGACCACTGACTGTAAGAGTACAATGACAGCAGTAAAAAGTGCATTGGAGATGATAAAACCAAACGGGCTAGTGATGATTGTCATGTATAGTGGACATGAGGCTGGGGCAGAAGAGAAGATAGAGTTATTGGATTTTGCCAAGGCGCTGGATGCTAAGACATACCATGTAGCATTCACAGAGATGATTAACCAACCAGCATCAGCCCCTTCTATATTAATGATAACTAAGAAAATATAATGTTTACTATAAAAAGGGCACTCCACATGGCTGTGAAGTGCCCAGAATTTATTTTGCGGCTTATCTAGGATTAAAATCAACTATTTCTCTTTAATCCACTTAATCATATCCCCAATAGAGGCATTGGAATCGTATAGTAATATTGCTGTTTTAAATATTTTGCCAGCCATTTTCATTATGAGAACACTGCTGACTAACAATATGACAAAGGAGATGATGAGTTGCATCATAGTTACCGAATTAGACAATGCTAGGCGTATTGGTTGTATCAAAGGTGAGGTCAATGGAAAATAGGACAAAAAAGTCGCTAGATTGCCATTTGGGCTAGAGAATATCGGTCCAACAAACAATATGGGTAGCATGGGAAGCATCATGATTACCCCTTGGAAATTACTACCTGATTGCACATCTTCCATAGTGGCGCCAATAGCCACAAACAGAGAGAAGAACAGCAAATATCCGCCAAGCAAGAACAGTACCATCGGGATGAGTTTCATCGTCATCAAACTAGGGATAACAGCCATATCTAGCGCATTGGTAGCACCGATTACGCCAATGATTAACCAAAGCGAAACTTGGATTAGATTCAAGAAGAAGTAGCCTAATATTTTACCTTGCATGAATTGACTTGGTTTAATGGAATATAGGATTAATTCCACAACCTTGTCTTTTTTCTCGCTCATAGAACTATAAAAAAGCATAGAGGACGCCATGAAAATATTAATATAAAGTAGCAGAACAAAGCCTACTCTGACGATTTTTGCCGTTTCCTCCTCTTTTGTATTTTGATCTAGCAGAGATATTGTTTCCAGAGAAACACCTTTGCTCAATGAAAGTATCTGATCAGAAGTAAGTCCGTATTCTGCTAGTTGGTTGTTTTTCAGCAGGGTATCAAGGCCGGCGGTTAGCCAATTTAAGTTCTTTTCACCCTCAGAATATGTATACACTTTCAACTCTTTTGAAAGCAATGCGGCATCATCAAGGACTATATACCCGCTATCTTCATTGTCTTCAATCATGGTCTTTAGTGTTGGTAGATCTACATCCACTGGCTTTAAAATCATGTCCTCTGGTGCAGATGCTTCTAATTGCTTGACTATGTCGTGGGTACCTGACACATATAACACGAAAGGGTCATCGTGAACCATTTTGGACACGAGAGTGGGCAGGAACATAAAAACAAGCATGATCACAGGCGTGACAATAAGCGAAATTAAAAATGTTTTGTTGGTTAGATTGCGGCGCAATTCCCACATGGCGACTTTCATGGTATTGTTATTCATTGATTTTTCCACCCCCCTCTACGATGCGTACAAATATTTCGTGAAGAGACGGACCTTCCATAACCTTCACCACTTCCTTTTCTCCACCGTATTTTTCTTTTAATTCAGCGATGGTACCGTTGAATATCTGCCTGCCCTTGTGAATCATAAAGATATGGCTACAGAGAGATTCAACGAAATTCATTTGATGTGAAGAGAGCAAAATGGTAATACCGGAAGCGGATAGTTCTTTGATTTCATTGATGATTACATCTTGGCTGACAGGATCCAAGCCTGACAGGGGTTCATCTAGTATTAAAAGCTCAGGCTCATGTATGATGGAAGAAATGAACTGTATTTTTTGCGCCATGCCTTTAGACATAGCAGAGATTTTTTGTTTCTCTTTACCTACCAAATCAAACTTTTCCAGATAATGATAGATGCGGGCTTTTGCTTTTTCTTTAGGATAGTTTTTTAGGTCAGATAAATATAAAAGAACGTCCATAATGCTGGCGTCCTTATAAAGTCCACGCTCTTCTGGCAGATAGCCGATTTTGGCGTTGTTATTGGCAAGACCTGCCTCAATATGAAATGTAATATCTCCGCTGTCTTGTTCTTTTATGCCTAATATGCAACGTATGATAGTGGATTTTCCAGCGCCATTATGACCAAGAAGCCCTAAAATATCCCCACGATGAACCTCAAAAGACACATTGTCTACCGCTTTGAATTTACCAAAAGATTTTGTTAGGTTGCTAACTGATAGTATTTTATCCATAAAATCCCCCTTTCCCCTATACCTATAGTGTAGCATAATGTGTTAAAATAAGTAAGGGGATTATTTTATGAATATGTATGAAAAAAAGGTGTATAGGGAGATTACGGCTTGGCAGAGAGATATAATGAAAAAACCAAGCGTTTTTAACAGCGCGCTAAGTAGTGTCCAGGGCGCAGGTCAAAAACTGGTGCCTACTTCCATTCAAAACGTGATCACAGAGGGCGTTAAAGGTCTCATGAGTACCATTATGTTCGGCTCTGAACTCATTACCACCCGAAGAGATATCAATGGATTTAACCTAGCTGAAAAGGACCAATTGGCAGAAGAGAAGTTTAGATTTTATGAAAAAACAGCGGTGGTACAAGGTGCTACATTTGGTGCTGGTGGTATAGTCCTAGGATTGGCCGATTTTCCTGCATTGATGAGCATTAAAGTCAAATTTCTATACGAACTGGCTGAAAGCTATGGATATGACACAGAAGACAAGCGAGAGAGACTTTTTATGCTATATATATTTCAATTGGCTTTTTCGGCAGAAAAAGAACGGCAAAAAATATTTGAAAAAATATGCAATTGGGATAGAAACATAGAAAATTTTGAAAGCTTAGATTGGGAAACCTTTCAGAAGGAGTATCGAAATTATATAGATTTTGCTAAAGCATTGCAGCTGCTACCAATCATTGGGGCACCGGCAGGGGCCATAGCCAATTATAATTTGATGGGTCATTTGAAAACATTTGCGATGAACTGTTATCGCACACGATATTTTATAGAAAATGGACATGAATTGTTCAAGGAGATAGAACAAAAGACGAGGTAGACAATGAGTGAAAAAGTGTTAGTAGCAATGAGTGGCGGCGTAGACAGCGCAGTAGCGTTGCATCTAATGAAGGAACAAGGCTTTGACTGTATAGGCATTACCATGAAACTTTTCGAGAATGAGGATATAGGCCAGGCGAGAGAAAAGGCGTGCTGCTCTTTAGAAGATGTAAACTATGCCCAAAGTGTGTGTACCGCGTCAGGTATTCCATTTTACGTTTTTAACTTCTCAGGGGAGTTCAAAGAAAAGGTTATTGACCGGTTTGTAGAGAGTTATGAGCAAGGCGATACACCAAATCCGTGTATAGACTGTAATAGATATTTGAAATTTGAACATTTATATGAGCGTGGCAAGCAATTGGATATGGATTATGTAGTCACAGGTCATTATGCCAGAGTAGAGTATAATGAGGTAAAAAACCGCTACATTATGAAAAAAGGTGTAGATCCGTTAAAAGACCAGAGCTACGTCTTATATGCTATGACTCAAGAACAACTAGCACACACACAATTTCCTCTCGGAGGACTACATAAAACTCAGGTGCGGAAAATAGCCGAAGAGCAAGGGTTTAGAAATGCAAAAAAAAGAGATAGCCAGGATATTTGCTTTGTACAAGACGGTGACTATGCTAAATTCATAGAACAGTACAATGGCAAGACATATCCGGAAGGTGACTTTGTAGACAAAAAAGGCAAGGTGCTAGGCCGTCATAAAGGTTTGATACGGTATACAATAGGACAGCGAAAAGGGTTAGGATTGGCACTACCTGCACCAATGTATGTCTGTGACAAGGACTTAGAACAAAATACGGTGATTCTCTGCAGTGACGAGGAGTTGTTCTCCAAGACGTTAGAAGCAAAGGATTTCAACTGGATTGCCTATGAGAAGATACAAGGACCTATTCGGGTGAAGGCAAAAATAAGGTACAAACATCCAGAGCAATGGGCTACCGTAACCCAATCAGAAGATGGAAAGGTGCAGGTTGTATTTGATGAGCCGCAAAGAGCCATTACAAAAGGACAGGCGGTGGTGCTGTATGATGAGGATATAGTAGTCGGAGGAGGCACCATTTGTTAAAGGCGAAATAACCTGTTTTCTACGAGACCGTGCTAAATTATTTGCTTAAAAGGCCGATAATTAATAATGTAAGCTAATGATTGCAATGGTATAGTCCATGTGGGCGCAGGGAGGTGCAACGTGAATATGGCAGCAAAAGTCGGGCCAGCCGAAACTATTATAGCTAGAGTACAGTCCGGGCACGAATTGACGAAAGCAGAAAAGGATTATTTGATAAAGACTGACGTTAATAAATATAATGAGACGGTACGCATGGAAGAAGAGCGTAAGGCGGGCATTGAGAAAACTATAGAGGCTCGAAAAGAGTTAAACGTAAAAGTTGAGCAAATGCTAGATGATTACAAAAAAGAATAAAAAAGGAAAAGGCGGAATAAAACCCCGCCTTTTTTAATACCCACTTTGGGGACGGTTCTAAATGAGCAGTGACTGGTTGATTCGCTATTGGGGACGGCTCTAGATTGATGACCAAACGGTCAGCAATCTAGAACCGTCCCCAAGTGCTTATTCCTTGGGTGGCTTGTTATAACCTTTATCTCCGTAGGGTTGTAGCTTTTCAAGCCACTCTTTTTCCAATTGCTTGGCAGCATATCTAACATCAAGGATACCTTCAGTATCTTTTTCTTCGAGAACCTGGTATTCAAAGGCATCGGCACCAAATTGTTTCCAGTCATTTTGTAGACCTGAGTTTGCAAATCTACCATCATTTAGCGTCCAACTGAGGGTAAACCACTTATTTTTTATGTTTGGATTTCCTTCGATATATATTTTTCCATTTACTGTATTTTTTATCTGATATACGCCCATGTATGTTTTCACTTGTTTAAATTCAGCCATGAGTTTTCTTCGTTTGATCATATCTTTATTCATGTAATCCTCCTTGTTTTGTAGTTTGGGACGGTTCTAAATGTTATCATTGGGGACGGTTCTAATTTTATCACTTTAGTCAATTGGGGACGGTTCTAATTTGAAGACCAAACGGTCAATAAATTTGACGGTCTGGAAATTTATTGAAGTTTCAATTTAATAACTATAAATGCAAGCTACAAATACCTTGCAATGACCCGCACCAATGCGGAAGGAAATTCTTTGAGATCTGTTATATCTAAAAATCGTTCTTTATTATAAATTTGACTAATTGACTCTTTATCTTCGCCAATGGCTGCTGCCAAATAGGTAATACCACGTCGTTCATAGTGGTTAATTACGTTTTGCATATCTTCAGAGGCTACACTGCCGGTATAATCGGGCAAGGCCCGCGGACTACCATCGCTAATGCTAATCAGCAATTTTGTTTTTTGCGGCATAAAGACCAATCGGTCTGATAAAATCTTTAATGCCATGCCATCCCTATTGTTCCCTCTTGGACTAATATTCATCAAACGATACTTATCAGTATGGTTTTCTGCTTTAAAATCGGCATAAGCAAACAATGACATCTGCTCTAATTTGCTTATGTCGGCCGTGTCACCGTATATCAATATTGGGAGGTGACACCTGCGGCAGAACTCATATACAGCCACTGCCGCAGATTTGGCCGCCGTTAGGCGGCCAAAGGCCGACATAGAGGCGGATTCGTCAATCCGCAAGGCCACCGCCAAAGACGGTGATTCGCTAGGAGGGGATTTTCTAGCAAAATTCCGAAAATCAGGGGTAGCCACACTACTTGCATTGAAGTGGCTACCAAACATTTTGCTTTTAACCAGCCCGCCTGACTCTTCGTGCGCCAACAGCGGTAGGGTTCGTCGGGCTGTTTCGTCTATAATTGGCCCAAGTTGTGATACAATTTCGTTATACTCTTTGATATGCGCATTGGTATAGTCTGGCCTGTGTACAATTAGCTTTACAGATTTATGAATTGAGTCAGCTACTGCTATTCTCGCTTCTTTATTAAGTTCCTTTCTAAAAGCAGTAGCCTGTGCTTTATCTGCAGCCTCAGTGCCTCCCTCAGAAATTTCACTAGGAAAACTATCTTCGCCCTCAGCAACTTTTTTCAGCCTAACAGCATTCTCTATCCGCTGCCCCGGGCTGTCATCAATATCATAATCCTCAGACTTGCCCCAAGTTTTTAGTTCCATCACTTGATCATTGGAGTTATCCTGATCAATAGGGTTGGTATTGGGGACGGTTCTAATTGCATCTTGACCGATTGGTTGATTATTTAGAACCGTCCCCAATGAAGCGTAATCAGTTAGGGGTATAGTTTTTTTAATTATATCCAACAAACCAGTACTTACTAACGCATCTTCTAAGATTTTGATTTCTTCCTCATCGGTGGTGATTTTATAGATTACCTTTTGATATAGCCCATTGACTGGTGCAATACCAGCAGCCACGGCATCTATCCAATACAAATAGGAACGCATTCCAGCTACACCTTTTATAGCGTTGGCATGGGCAGTTTTATCTAACGTGATTATGGCATCTGCTAAAAGTTCCAAAATGGTCTTATCATTAAATCCAGTTTTTGAGATTGCTCTCGCAACCATTACCTCTTTGCTTGGCAAATTCATCTTTTCCGAGTGATGGATTCTATCTCTAAGAGATTCATTGAGAGAGCGGCAACCGGCATAGTTCCTATTGGTTGTGATAATCACCACAAAGTCTGGATGCCTTCTAATCACACCGGTAGGCAGATTGAGAGAACCATCTGGCTCTAAGGCTGAATTCAATGCCATCAGCACTGCTGCATCACGAATAACGGTAGGTTCTTGTATTTCGAGCAAATAACCTTTCTCATATGCACTAACAATTTCTGATGGATAATACTTATATTCAATAGGCGCATTTTTATCTATATGATCAGAAGGGTTTTCATTGAGTATGGGCAAAATCGAACCCAATATATCTGCCTTATCCATATCAGCAAAGCAAGTCACTTTAGTATAGGGCAAGCCAAACTCAGCAGACAGAGCTTTGGCAATTTGCGTTTTACCAGAACCCGCATCACCCTCAAGCAAAATGTTAGTTATACGCATCTCATCACTTT
This sequence comes from Anaerovoracaceae bacterium, assembly GCA_031553975.1. Taxonomy (GTDB): domain Bacteria; phylum Bacillota; class Clostridia; order Peptostreptococcales; family Anaerovoracaceae; genus JAVBKP01. The sequence continues at coordinate 9,498 of JAVBKP010000148.1, forward strand.
CCCAATTTCGTCTCACCTCTTGGCAAATCCTAAGTTCCTCTTCACTGACTATATGCGAAGAGGGTTTTTTCCATATTAGAGCTTTTTCCGAATCTGTAAATTGGCGGCTAGGAGAAAGAAAAAAATCGGTTTGGGTTTTATTTTTAATATTGTTATTCATAAACGCTCCCTTCAAGAAGATTTTTTTACTAGTTTAATTGTAAATCTATAATTTAGTAATTTAGTAATTTAGTAATTATAATTTATCATTAATTTACCGACGTGTCAAGATAAAAATAAAAACTTTCTATTGGGGACGGTTCTAGATTACGAACCAACTAGTTAGTACGAATTTAGAACCGTCCCAACTAGTGAACCAGACAGTTACCATGCATTTAGAACCGTCCCCAACGATGAATTACTAGTGATTATATTTGTCTAATGTGATATTATATATAAGTACATGAAAAAGAGAACTTAAAAGAAAAGGAGTGAGAGCTATGAATTATAACATTGTAACAATGTCTAATGAACAAATGAAGAATAGGGCAAAAGTATTTTTAAAGAATAACTGGGGTAAGTCAGCACTATGTTTGTTAATACTACTAGGGATTTACATGGGCGTATGCATGGTGGCGGGCACTATAACCATGGTACCTATTACATTGATTGCTATTAGCGCTGCGGGGGAATTGGGACCTGGTTTTTCAGTGATGACCAGTGTGGTTTCCATGGTGATAACATATGGCGCCATACTGTTAATAGCGGGTCCTTTGCTCTATGGTGCTTGTCTTTACATGAGAAACTTGACAAATGGAGTGGGTGGCAAAATTTCAGATTTATTTGCAGGCTTCAAAATGTATGGGAAGTTACTAGGGCTAACCGCACTTGTGGGATTAATTCTGTTTGCATGGATGCTCATTGCATTGATTCCCATGATGGGCATTGTTTTTGTGATCACGTCAAGTGCAATGAACGGAACTTATAATGTATTTTATGATTATTTTGCAGAGCCTTCTGCTGTCCTTGTTTTAATTTATCTACTTTCTTTAATACTGTATATTCCATATATAATTGCTTCTTTGAGATATTCCCTAGTATACTTACTTTTAGTTGATAACAAAGATATGAGCATAATGGAATTGATGAGAGAAAGCAAAAGGCTGATGAAAGGAAATAAGTGGAAACTCTTTCTATTGATGTTGAGCATTGTGGGGGCCATAGTAGCTGTGTTTGTTGTTTTGGTTTTTGTAATGATGGCATCTTTTGCAAGTCCAGCACTTATGATTATAAGTTCAGTTCTGCTTCTTTTATGCACATTAGGTTTCTTGGTGGGCATGTTCTGGCTATATCCATATCTGGGTGTGTCATTCACCGTGTTTTATACCAACATAATTGGTGAAACCGATGGAGCTGAGACTCCAATGGAAAATCAAATACCAATTCAATAATATCCAATAAACAGACCCAATAGGTGAACTTGTCAATTAAAACAGACAATCAAGTTTGCTCAGTGGGTCTTTTTTTACTTGACAACCATAGAACCTCTATGTATTATATACATAGAGGTTCTATGTAACTGTTGGGGACGGTTCTAAATAACAAACCGATTGGTTAATACGCAATTTAGAACCGTCCCCAATGAAATCCGATGAAGTTAATGAAGGAGAGGTGAAAAATGGCTATGAATAAAAATTTGCTAGGTGGTAGTCTTGGAATGCTCTTATTGCATTTACTCAACGAAAAGGACCGATATGGGTATGACATTATTAGAGAATTGGAAGTCAGATCTGAAGCTGCTTTTGTAATGCAAGAGGGGACGCTTTATCCAGTGCTACACAAATTAGAGAACAAGGGGCTAGTCAAAAGTTATATGACAGAAAGTGAAACAGGCAGAAAGCGAAAATACTACAAAATTACAGATAGGGGAATAAAACAACTCTCCGAAGAAAAAGAAGAATTTGAGCGGTTTGCAAAGTCTGTAAGGCTTGTGGTAGGGAGTGGGTCCTATGGGCTGTAAAAATCGAGATGAATACATCGAACAAGTATTAGCCCATGTGAGATATAAGAGAGACCATAAAATAATATATGATGAATTAATGGCCCACTTTGAAGATAAGACAGAGGCATTAACCGCGATAGAGGATCAAGAAGAACACTGCGTTAACAAGTTCGAAAGAAAACTAATAGATTCCATGGGGGATGGCAGAATGCTTGGAAAGGCATTGAATAAAGAGCATAATTTCATAGTTGGATGGATTTTTTTCTTTTCACGAATTGCTTTTTTCGTGACCATATTCTGGTGTATACTAGGGTGGTCGGGCGTGCTAAGCAACCTGAACTCTCCTAGTGCAGCCGAAATCGAAAAAGAGATTAGAGAAAAATACACAGTAACAAAAACCATTGAAGTAAACAAAGTATTTGAGTTCGATGGTCAAATAATAAGTTTTGACAAAGTTATTTTACACGAGCCAGGTCATGCTGCAACAGTATTTATGGCAGTGAAATCAACTAATATTTTGTTGGAGTCTTCATGGTCCCTTGGAGCATGCTTTCCAACCCTATTAGATAAAGATGGCAACGAGGTAAGCTATGACAGTGGGACAGGGCGTGGGAGTAGCGGGTATATTAAAAAAGAAAAATCTGTAGAAATACAAGGGATACCATCAAGTGCAGAATACATGGTATTAGACTATAGTTTTTACGACCGAGAAATCAAGGTAACAGTACCTTTAAAGGAAGGTGTGCGTATTGAATAGAAAACGAATGATAAGAATTTTAGTTTATATTGTACTTATTCCCATTTTTATTTATGCAGCAGGCATACCCAATGGGATGGCATATTCGCCAGAGGCTGCCTTGCGAAAGTCTGAAGCTGGATTGCACTATGGACCTTCTGATATAAAATACACATTTACATATGGGAATAAAGAATATTTTCTTAACACATATAAGGATTGGTATGCCATTGAGGGTTTCGAAAGAGCGTTTGGCATTTATTGGAGGACTGCCACAGGACTGAATACAGGAGAGAGGAATCTTGCGCTGCCTGTTAATGCTAGTTGGACATATTCTTCAGATGACAAACTATTGATATTTGGTGTAATCAACGATGAGAATGTATCGTATTTGGAGATAATCTCAGACAAAGAAAGATATAGAGTGACTGAGTTTAAAAACACAATGTTTTACGCTTTTTTGAAAAAATCTGAAGCGCTTGAAGAGATTCAAGCCTATGATCACAACGGAAATCTGTTGGTTAGACTAGGTAGGGCGGGAAATGAAATTGTCAACTAAAGTACTTGACACGCGGTCTATGCCGTGCTAAGATACCAGTATCACATACAAGATAGGAGACAGAAGGATGTACAATATTTCTTGCTAACATTTTAATAAATGAAGTTTTACTGACCAATAATATAAAGGTATATGTGAGACTTACGCAGGGAAGTTGTGTTTTGAATCTATAAGAATATTTAAAAACGCCTAGTAATCTAGGTATGTCTTTTGATGAACTTAGACCACAAGAATTCACTTTCTTGTGGTTTTTTTATTCCTCGTGTCACTTGCAAGAGTGCAATTGGGGACGGTTCTAAATAACAAACCAATCGGTTAGTACCCATCTAGAACCGTCCCAATAGAAGAAAAACACGAATTTAGAACCGTCCCCAATGAATAGAAGGAGGTAATTTATGTCACAAATCAATATATCAAACGTAACATTCGCCTACGAAGGTGCCTACGATAATGTCTTTGAAAATGTATCTTTTCAGATGGATACAGACTGGCGATTGGGTTTTACCGGTCGTAATGGTAGAGGAAAAACAACATTTCTCAATTTACTTATGGGTAAATATGAATATGAAGGCATTATCAATGCTAGTACTAGTTTTGACTATTTCCCCTTTGAGGTAGCGGATCAGACCCAACTCACACTATTTGTGGCGCAAGAGATTAACCCAGAGCTAGAAGAGTGGCAACTTCGCAAAGAATTGGCTATGTTAGAGATGGATGACGAAGTGCTTTATCGTCCATTCATGAGCCTTAGCCATGGTGAGAGAACAAGAGTGCTGCTTGCCGTGCTTTTTCTCAGAGAAAACCATTTCTTACTCATTGACGAACCAACAAATCATTTAGATATGGAAGGCAGAATCACACTGGCATCATATTTAAAACGCAAAAAAGGGTTTATTCTTGTGTCTCACGACAGAAATTTTCTGGATGAGTGTATTGACCATGTTCTCTCTATTAATCTGACAAACATTGAAATCCAAAAGGGCAACTTCTCTAGCTGGCTACATAACAAAACCCTGCAAGACGGATTTGAGATGGCAGAAAATGAAAAGTTAAAAAAAGACATACAACGATTGGGCGATGCCTCAAAACGCACGGCTAACTGGTCAGATAGGATTGAAGCTACTAAGAATGGAAGCCTAAACTCAGGATCAAAGCTGGACAAAGGATATGTGGGTCATCAAGCAGCTAAGATGATGCAAAAGGCAAAGAATACGGAGAAGCGTCAAAACAAAGCTATTGAAGAAAAATCTAAGTTGCTGAAGAACATTGAAAAAGCAGATTCACTGATAATTAATAAGGCAAAGCATCATGCAGATAAGCTAGTGACAGTAGAAAACCTTGGCATTTCCTATGATGATCAAACTATATGCCAAGGGATATCATTTGAAATCAAGCAAGGGGACCGTATAGTATTAACAGGCAAGAATGGCACAGGAAAATCCAGTGTTTTGAAAGCTTTGCTAACTAATCAGACAATAAAACAGAACCGTCCCCAATTGCAAAATCGCAATTTAGAACCGTCCCCAACTGCACAAAATCACAATTTAGAACCGTCCCCAATTGAGTCCACAATTGAGCCGCAAATGAAAATGCAAGGAACTATTCAACTTGCCAGTGGACTTATTATTTCCTATGTTTCTCAAGACACATCGTTCCTGAAGGGGCATTTATCGGATTTTGCCCGTGAGCAAGGCATA
>JAVBKP010000135.1:0-29873 GCA_031553975.1 Anaerovoracaceae bacterium
TAACGCTGGCTCAAATAACGGTTAGCTGCACCCAGTTCACCATCCGGACCACCAAATTGAGTCAAGATTACCTTGGCAAGCGCAGGGTTCGGATTTTTTATATTCACGGGGTACTGTAATTTTCTTTCATAAGTCCACATATTACATCTCACTTCCTTCCCAAGGCCATGGGTCTCTTACCCAAGTCCAAGCATTCTTATCTTGCACTTCAAATATATTAAGTGGGCCATAAGTGTTGGCATACTGGGCACGAAGCATGCGAAGCTTATTGTTTTGCTCATGGTACATGGCTAAGGCATTTTGATCCATAGGATGTGTATCTAGGTAAAGGTTTAAGTCTAAGATCACAAAATCTGCGATGCAGATTTGGCGCATTAATGCAGCCTTTGACATGCCATTCATAGGCATTTGGTTAGGCATCTCCGGTCTTGGCTGCATGCCAGGTGTCATGCCTGGTGTAGGAACCGGCATTGGAGCTGGCATCGGTTTTGGCATATTAGGCACGTGGGACCGCCTCCTCTCCTATAAAAGGTTTATCTAGAACTTGAAAAATAGTTCCCCGTTCAAAGCCGACTTCAGGGCTGTAAATGTTGCCCCAGGCTTGCATGGGCACATAAGCCATAGCAGGAGTAAAACAAGCGTTGAAATTTTCATTCATTCCAGCACAGTTACCTTGCATAGCCGTAATATATGCGTGATACGTATTATCCATATTTGTCTCCTCATTGAGTTAATACTGAGCCAATGGCTCTAATCCATCATATGAAAACAATGGTAAATTGTTAATCTAATTTGCATTTGTGGAGATGATGTACATGATTTGATTGTAATGTTACATCTTAATTAGTATACTAAAAGAAAAGGGGAGAGCGGCAATACTAATCTCGTAAAGACGGCACAAGGAGATAGATATATTTTAAAACTCCATCAAAACTACACGAGTTCTCCATCAAAACTCCATACAATTACCATATTATATAATTAAAATACAATATTTGAAGGGACTAAAAAAATGAAACGATCAAAAAATTTCTATTTAATAATCCTCTTGGTATGCTTACTGGGGTACGCAGGGTTAAATCATTTTGGTTTTATACCATCGAGCGGAGATGCAGCGGGAAAATCCGAGTCGGTAGCCACAGTGAATGGTAACGCACAAGAGATTACAACAGAGTTAGGGAGTAGAAGCTATGCTCCAATAACTGTTCAAGCAGGTATACCTGTAAGGTGGACAATAAAAGCGGATAAGGCAAGTATAAATGGATGCAACAATGCCATGATAATTCCAGAATATGGTGTAGAGCATCAGTTCGTAGAGGGTGACAACGTAATAGAGTTTACCCCAACCAAGACAGGAACGGTTCCTTACAGCTGCTGGATGGGCATGATTAATAGTAAAATAACGGTAGTTGATAAAGTATAAAAGAACTGGCCCTTTTATAGAAAACACATGAATCTGGTGGTGATTATTCTGAATAGCCTTCGAGCAAAACTCACAATGTCATATATGTTTATTGTTTTGATTGCAGTAGCCATCATCAGTATTTTATCCAATGTAATGCTTGATCACGTATTTAAAGAATATGTTATCAAGCAACAAGAAGTGAAAATAGATGAGCTAATTAGCCGAGTGGGGGAGCAATTAAACACAACCAACGAGGAATGGAATTTATCTGTAGTTGAAAACGTAGGCATGAATGCTTTATCCAATGGGCTGATCATAAGCGTGATGGATAAAGGAAATAGAACAATTTGGGATGCGAGAACTCACAACAATGGTGAATGCCAAACAATGGTAGAAAACATGGCTCAAAATATGCATAGTCGCTATCCTAATTTTAATGGGAATTATGTTGAAAAAAAACACGAGCTGGTCAAAGATGATATGCCAGTAGGAAGCATAGTGATTGGTTACTATGGACCGTATTATTTTTCGGATAATGATTTATACTTTATTAATACACTAAACAAAATTTTAGCCATTGTAGCAGCTAGTTCAGTCATTGTTTCTGTGATTTTAGGATATATCATGTCTAGGTATCTTTCTATTCCTATATCCAGTGTTATAAGCATATCTAGCGAGATAGCAAAAGGCAATTTTGGAGTAAGAGTCAATGCTACTTCCAACATCAAAGAGATTAATTCGTTAGTAGCAACAATCAATGACTTATCAGGGACATTAGAACATCTCGAAAAGATGAAAAAGCAGCTAACCTCTGACGTCGCCCACGAGTTGAGGACACCTCTTGCAACATTGCAAAGCCACATAGAGGCCATGATTGATGGAATTTGGGAACCTGACAAACAAAGATTAGAAGGCTGTCACAGTGAAATCTTGAGGATTAGCCGAATGGTAGAAGATTTACAAGAGCTAACCAACATCGAAAGCGAAAAGATCAAACTTGAGAAAAGCGAATTTGAATTATCGACGTTCTTACAATTGATTGGACAGAATTTTGAGCCGCGATTTAAAGCGAAAGGGCTTCTGTTCAAGTTCACAGACAACTTAAAAGGAAATGTCATTGCCGATCAAGATAAATTTTCCCAAATTATGGTAAACTTAATTTCCAATGCTATAAAATATTCCAACAGCGGTGCATGCATAGAACTGACAACAACGGGTGATGAGAAAAGCTTTACAATTACCATCGAAGATTCAGGGATTGGCATCCCAAAAGAAGATTTACCATTTATATTTGAAAGATTTTATCGTGTAGACAAATCACGAGGTCGTGATGCAGGTGGTGCAGGCATAGGGCTTGCCATAGTGCAGGCCTTAGTAGCAGCCCATGGTGGGAGGATCATAGTTGAATCAGAAGTGTCCAAAGGGACAAAGTTCACGTTAATATTCCCAGTGGAGAAATAAAAAATATTTTTTAATCTCCATCAAATCTTCACAATTCTTATGTATAATCAAAAAATAAAATGGAGAAGGAGACTGATTATGTCAATTGTAACAAAACAATTAAATGTAGAAGGCATGTCTTGTAGTCACTGCGAGAGAGCAGTAAAAAACGAACTTGGTGAACTGGATGGTGTAAAAAATACGGTAGTAGATCTAGAAGCGAAAACCGTAACCGTTGAATATGATGCAGATTCTGTCACTGAAGAAACAATCAAAGAAGCCATAGTTGAAGCCGGCTATGAAGTAGTTTAAATTTTCGCCCCGCACCTTACGGGGCAAAAATTTTAGAAAAAATATACCCTAGTACTGTATGGTATAAAAAGCAAGGAGTATTATTATGCAAAAAGAAAATATTTTAATTGGTGGGATGACATGCGCTGCTTGTGCTAAAACGGTAGAGCGTGTGACAAAAAAACTAGATGGAGTTACATTATCTGCTGTTAACTTTTCTACAGAAAAACTAGCAATAGAATTTGATGAGAACAAAGTGTCTTTACTCAAAATCAAGGAAGCAGTAGAAAAAGCAGGATATGAAATAATCGAGAAAATGAAAGAAAAGGAAGTAATCATACCAATACAAGGAATGACATGCGCCGCCTGTTCAAGCCGTATTGAGAGGGTTTTAAATAAAAAAGACGGAATTTCTATGGCGTCTGTCAATTTAACAACAGAAAAAGCGGCCATTAAGTATAATCCTGACACAATACGCTTATCTGAAATAAAACAAGCCATTGAAAAAATTGGATTTAAGGCAATGGAAATTGAGACGAAAGAAGCAGTGGATCAAGACAAAATAAGAAAAGAGAAAGAAATAAGAACACTTTTTATTAAGTTTATTGTTTCTGCCACCTTTGGAATCCCTTTGCTCTATATCGCAATGATTCCCATGGTACCAGGTCTTGGCAACTGGCCATTTCCTAGCTTTCTAGAACCAATGCAGTATCCATTGACCTACGCATTGGCGGAAATCATTTTGACAATACCTATTTTGATTGCAGGAAATAAGTTTTACAGGGTGGGCTTTAAAGCCATATTTAACAAAAGTCCTAATATGGATTCCCTCATTGCCATGGGAACATCAGCTGCTGTTTTATACAGTTTATACTCAACCTATAGGATTAGCATATATGATTTTAAAGCAATGAACAATTTATACTTTGAAACAGCAGGGGTCATCATTACTTTAATACTTCTTGGCAAATACCTAGAATCTGTATCAAAAGGCAAAACATCAGAAGCAATCAAAAAGCTTATGGGGCTAACACCAAAGACGGCTATTGTTATTCAAGATGGGAAAGAGATTGAAATACCAATAGAAGAAGTGGAAGTAGGGGATATTATTCTAGTAAAACCTGGTGATAAAATCCCCGTTGATGGAATGGTAGAAGACGGATTGACATCCATAGATGAATCTATGCTTACGGGGGAAAGTATGCCTGTTGAAAAAAAGGCAGGAGACAAAGTGTATGCAGCCAGCATCAATAAAAATGGATCCATCAAGTTTAGAGCTACAAAGGTTGGAAGCGACACTGCATTGGCACAGATTATAAAACTGGTAGAGGATGCGCAGGGTTCAAAAGCCCCAATTGCACAGATGGCAGATATTGTATCAGGTTATTTTGTACCAATTGTATTTGGGATTGCAACGTTAGCTGCAATTGCCTGGCTAATCAGCGGGCAGACGGTGGTATTCTCCCTTAGCATATTTATTGCGATTCTAGTCATCGCATGTCCTTGCGCCCTTGGGCTGGCCACGCCAACAGCCATTATGGTAGGCACAGGGAAGGGGGCAGAATATGGGATACTAATAAAGGGCGGTGAGGCATTGGAAATCACCCACAAAATCAACACCATTGTGTTTGACAAAACAGGTACGATTACAGAAGGTAAACCAGAGGTAACAGACATTTTAACAGCAGCAAACATGTCTTCTGATAGGCTTTTACAGCTTGCTGCTTCTGCCGAAAAGGGATCAGAGCATCCACTAGGAGAAGCAATCGTTAAGGGTGCTGAAAAAAAGGGTTTAGAAGTTGTTAAAGTAGACCGCTTCGTAGCAATTGCAGGCCACGGGATTGAAGTAGAAATAGAGGGCATTAAAATGCTTCTTGGAAATAGAAAACTTATGGTTGACAGAAATATTTCTCTTGAGGAGCTCGAATCCGACTCTGACCGGTTGGCAACAGAAGGAAAAACGCCAATGTATATAACATGTGATGATACGCTTGCAGGAATCATTGCTGTTGCCGATGTAGTGAAAGAGAGCAGCGCAAAGGCCATTAAAAAGCTACAAGATATGGGAATAGAAGTGGCTATGATTACTGGGGATAATAGAAAAACAGCTGAGGCCATAGCCAAGCAAGTCGGCATAACACGAGTACTTGCAGAGGTATTGCCACAGGATAAATCAAACGAAGTGAAAAAGCTGCAAGCCGAAGGGAAAAAAGTTTCTATGGTAGGTGATGGCATCAATGATGCCCCTGCACTTGCCCAAGCCGATATTGGAATTGCCATCGGTTCAGGCACTGATGTAGCCATGGAATCAGCTGATATTGTTCTTATGAGAAGCGATCTGATGGATGTCCCAACAGCTATACAACTTAGCAAAAGCACCATAAGAAATATAAAACAAAATCTGTTTTGGGCATTTGGTTACAATGTACTTGGCATTCCAGTTGCAGCAGGGATATTATATGTATTCGGAGGCCCAACGTTGAACCCTATATTTGCCGCCGCTGCCATGTCGCTCAGCTCAGTATCTGTTTTGAGCAATGCTTTGCGATTGAAAACATTTAAGCCTTATAAATAAAAGACGAAGACATCTACACGGAATTGAGACAATAAATAAAAGTAATGTAAGATAAAATTGGAGGAAAATAATCGTGAAAAAGAAAATCTTATTAATAGCCCTTTCCCTAGTACTAGTGTTGGCATTAGCAGCTTGTAAGCAAACGGATGTAATCGGTCAGGTGGCCACGACATCGTTTGAAACACTATTGCAGGCAGTTCCTGATAAAGTGACTGCCGATGACATGAATGGCGGATGGTCACTTAGCGCGCCAGACGATAGTGCCAGATTTATTTGGAGCAAGGATTACAGCAAAAGCCCAATTCATGACGTTATGTTAGAATTTGATGCAAAACCCTTTATAGATGCAGGACTTGATATAACAAAACTTCCTGCTGGTACGGCGTATGACGATATGATTATGATTGGAACCAAATATGGTGAAAATGAATTGAAGTATGATGGCGACGCTACTCCGCTTGGGTCATTTCGCCAAATCGTTTCCCTCTATAGAGATCGAATAGGGTATCATGAAGACCTAGACCACTACGGAGTGGACTTAGGCAATGGCAAATTTGAATGGGCGAAAGATATGGCTACCAATGACAAAGATATTGTCTTTGTTGTAGATCCAAAAATTTTCACAGAGGCCGGTGTAGACCCTGCAAAAGTCGAGGGCTGGGTATTTGCCAAGGTAAAAATGAAAGATGATAGTGGAAGAGAAATTGAAGTAGATAAGTTCTTAAAGCCTTTCGATATAAAATAGATTTGGAGGAGTAATATGGAGATAACTGTCAGAACAGAAAAACTCAAAAGCTCGTTGGTTACAAGGCTCAATCGCATCGAAGGACAGATACGAGGAATCAAGGGAATGATTGAAAAAGATTCCTACTGTGATGATGTACTCAATCAGATTGCCGCCGTATCAGCTGCTTTAGATGGTGTTAGCAAACTTGTATTGGAGAACCATATCCGAGGTTGCCTAGTGGACAAGATAAAGGCGGGGGATGATGAAATCGTGGATGAGCTATTAAAAACAATTGGTAAAATGCTATAAGCCGACAAAAGGGTGAGGAAATTCTTATGAAAGAAATATCAAAAAAAGTGCTAATTGTTGATGATGAGAAAATGATAGCGGAGGCCATAGAAGCATATTTACAAAATAGCGGTTATAAAGTGCTTACTGCATATGACAGACATTCTGCTTTAAAAATATTTGAAGATGAGAAACCAGATCTCATTATATTGGATTTGATGTTACCTGACATTCTAGGAGAAGAAGTCTGTAAAACCATAAGGAAAAACTCGCGAGTACCCATCATAATGTTAACAGCAAAAGTAGATGAGGACAGTGTTTTGTATGGACTTGACATCGGAGCGGATGATTATATCACAAAGCCATTTAGCCCAAGGCAGCTTGTGGCAAGGGTAGGTGCTATGTTGCGAAGGACAGAAGGCGTGGCACCGCTCTTCAACACCATGACATGGAGGAATGATGATTTGGTCATTGACTTTGATACCCATGTTGTCAAAAAAGCATCGCAAGAAGTGAACTTAACCCCTAATGAATTCAAGCTTTTATGTTCTATGGTGAAATACCCAAAAAAAGTGTTTACGCGGGAAGAGTTGATAATTATTGCCTTTGGTGATGAGTATGAGGGCTATGAACGTACAATTGATTCTCATATAAAAAATTTAAGAAGAAAAATAGAAACAGATACTTCAAAACCTGAATACATACTAACGGTGCATGGCATAGGATATAAATTTGGAGGAGCATAAGTGAAGGGTGAAGCAGATGGACAAAGCAACAGAAAGTTTACATTTGAAAATTAATGGCATGACTTGCGTTAATTGTGAAAACAAGGTGCAAAAAAGTATAAAAAGGTTAGAGGGAATCATTTCGGTGGAGGCAAGCTACAATGATTCAGATTTGCATGTGGTCTACCAAAGTGACTTGGTTGGAGAAGCTGAAATCATACAGGCGGTAGAAAAGGCGGGTTATGGTGCAGAACAAAATAAAAAGAGTAGCAGTAATTCCTATACAGATCTTCTTACAATTGGAATTATCATTCTTGTCATATACTTGCTCATTGATAAAACCGTAGGATTCAACTTCCTTCCCGAGATTGACAAGAATTTAGGATATGGCATGTTGTTCGTTATTGGTCTTTTGACTTCCATACACTGTATTGCCATGTGCGGGGGAATCAATCTATCTCAAACCATAGCGTATTCCTATGAAGACAAGAACTGGTTTTCCAAGCATAAAGCCAGCATTTTATACAATATAGGACGTGTGATATCGTATACGATTATAGGGGGCATTGTGGGGGCCTTGGGGTCTGCCATCAGTTTTTCGGGCAGCGCACGAGGAATTGTTGCTGTTATTTCAGGCGCGTTTATGGTGATCATGGGTCTTAACATGTTTGGTACGTTTAAATGGCTCAGAAAGCTAAACCCTCGGATGCCCAAATTGTTAAGTGATCAGACCGCTGAAAAAATTGGTAAAAGTGGGCCACTATATGTTGGTCTTTTAAATGGCCTAATGCCATGCGGCCCATTGCAAGCCATGCAGCTATACGCTTTGGGAACAGGCAACATGATTGCTGGTGCAATTTCCATGTTTTTGTTCAGTTTAGGAACCGTTCCATTGATGTTTATCTTTGGAGCAACCAGTGCCTATTTAGGAAAAAGGTTTACAGCGAATCTTATGAAAGTCAGTGCTGTTTTGGTCATGATACTTGGTGTTATCATGCTAAATAGAGGGTTTAGCCTATCGGGTATTTCTTTTGCTAATTTTATTAATTAATACTAATCACATACTAATCATTTAACCTTGCTGAAATTAGAATGAATATGATATACTTTAAACAAAGATCAAAAGCGATTGACGTGGATGCTAACTAAAACCCCAAATAGGAGGGTGATTGGTTTTAATGGAATTAAATGTGCATAGGATTTTACCTAAAACTGCAGTAGCTGGTCCAGGCAATAGGTTTTGTTTATGGGTGCAGGGGTGCAGCAGGAGATGTAGCGGATGCATGATGCCACAGACTTGGCCATCGGATGTGGGAGAATGGACCCCTATAAAGGACATCTTTACTCAAGTTGTGAATACAAAAGGAATTGAGGGAATTACTTTTCTAGGAGGAGAGCCATTTGAGCAACCAGAGGCAGTAAATGCTCTTGCTAAGCTTATAAAAGGCAAAGGCCTTTCCATCATGATGTTCACCGGGTTTTGCTACGAACAACTCATGTGTAGTCAGGACCAACACGTTATTGAATTGTTGGAAAACGTTGACCTTCTTGTTGATGGCGCATTTAATGAAAGTCTCTTTGACTTGAGTAGACCATGGGTAGGGTCCAGCAACCAAGTGTACCATTTTTTAACGGGACGATATAACGCAGAAGATTTAGCTGGCATAAAAAATAAATTAGAAGTTAGAATATCGCCCCAAGGGGAAGCGCTAGTAAATGGCATGGGCGACTTCAATGGTGTAAAGAACTTTTTAAGAAGTTAACATAATTTATTACAATAGAGGTAACTTTCATGTCGAAAAAAATTATCATAAAAATTAAATCAGATGGGACCATTGAAGGGAATACAGAAGGCATTTCTGGGAAAAAATGCATGGACTACCTAGAATTATTCTCCCAACTAACAGATGCACACATCATTGACTCAGGATTTACACAAGAATACTATGAACAAGACCAAACCGCACATAACATTACAGACAATCATGTAATTCAAAACAATCAGGAGTAATTGAGGGGGTAGTTCTTTGGAAACAATGATAACAATAGTGGAAGGAATTTCGGGGGGGTTGGTACTATTCGGACTTGGCTGGCTAATTGCAAGAATTATTAGAATTCGGCAAGCACTTTTTGCATTCGGTATATGTTTATCTTTTGCATATTTAGTGGCCTCACAAGTAAGCTTTATATTTCACGGCTGTTTGGCGCTCTACGTGGTCTTGCTAGCGCATATCTACAGACAGTCTAAAAAAATAGATAAGGGATTTTTAAAATCTACTGCAGTGAAAAAGTCATTTATTGTAACATGGTCCTATGCATATACCTTTGTCTTTATGAGCATTGTGTCGATTCTCTCAATGGAAGGGCAAATGCCAATAGATTTTTTTGATGGGAACATATTGGTCTATTTAGCATTTTCGCTTTTGGCTTTGGTCCTTGCAGTAGGTTCACTCATGTTTAGTGTAGAGCACGGTGCAAATATAATAAAGTTAATGGACCGCAATGATATTATTGCAGATTGGATTGACTTTAACAAAGCTGCGACAGCTGAATATGATGAGAATCTTCAGCTTGAGGAAATCAAGTCTATGATCAATACATATATTGTTGACAAGCCTTTTACAAAACTTGACCTCAGCGAAATGAAGGAATACGAAAATCGAATGGTCATTGTTAAAAACCAAGAACTTAATTCTTTTAAAGCAAAGCTAGAGCGCAGAATTAGTAAAAGGCAAGCATTTGAAATGTCAAATGTGATATATGAAGTGATTGACAACTACAATGATGATAAGAAAGAAAAGTATGCAGCACTTGTACGGATTCTCATGCGGTCTATGCCTGAATGGGAGATATTAGAATGCGATGAGCCTATATTTGTAAGATTGAATTTTATAAAAGAGGCTACAATTGCCATAGAGAAATCTTATGAACAGCACGGAGAAATTAATGTAATAGAAGTGTCCAAATCACTTGGGGTTTCCAAGGCGATAGCAAAAGCCATTGCAGATTCAAATAGATTAAATTCTGTGCCGATCAAAACCACAGAGTCCATGCAAGTCACAGAAAATTTTGAGACACGAGTTGTGGATATTAATACTTGTTCTCAATCTGAACTGGCGAAAGTACCTGGACTTAGCAGTATTATGGTAATGAAAGCAATGAAATTCAGGAACGAGAAAGGTGGATTTGAAAATCCAGAAGAATTCTTTGGCGTGATTACTGCCAAACCGCATAATATACTCAAAATCTCTGGGTATATTACTTGTTCACAAAAACAGAAGGTAGCACAAGAAATAAAACCTAAAAGATTGGGCAGGAAGGTTGAATTTTAATAAATGATTAGAGAAAGTGGTGATTTTAATTAGTAGTTTTAAAACTTACATCTCCAACATGTTTAAAGCACGTTTTCCATTGATTTATATGACAACATGGGAAGAAAGCCGTGCCATTGATGTCTTACAGAATATTTGTGCCGACGAAAAACTTTTGAAGACCAAAAGAAATTTAATCACATGGAGTACAACGGACGGTTTTTGTGGTGGGAAAAATCAAAACGACCCACTAGATGCGTTAGGTTACATTGAAAAGGGCGACGAATCTGCCGTATATGTTTTAAAAGATTTTCATGTGTATATGGATCCCAAAAGCAAATTATATGATTATACATTGATACGAAAACTAAGAGATTTAGTGGAAATAATTAAATTCTCTCCTGTGTTTAAGACAATTGTAATCATTTCACCGGTCACAGTAGTCCCGATTGAACTCCAAAAGGATATAAGCCTTGTAGATTTTGAACTTCCCAAAATTCAAGACATGAAGTTGTTATTGAACGGTTTTATAGAGACAAATGTTGGCGGCAATATTCACATGTCTATTACAGAAGATAAAAAGGAAGCTTTGTGTGGTGCTGCTTTAGGGCTTACCTTACAAGAGGCTGAAAATGCTTTTGCTAGGGCCACTGTCAATGATGGAAAACTTGACATCACTGACATTGCTACGATTCTAGAAGAGAAAAGACAGATCATTAAGAAAACAGGCATATTAGAGTACATAAACAGTGACCTAAATGTTAATGACATTGGAGGACTGGAGAATTTAAAAAGGTGGCTCACCAAACGCCAAAGGGCATGGTCAAAAGAGGCTGAAGAATATGGCTTAAACCCACCAAAAGGCATATTGATTACGGGCGTACCAGGTTGCGGTAAAAGCTTGACAGCAAAAGTTGTTGGTGAGATGTGGAATATGCCGTTATTGCGTATGGACATTGGAAGTATTTTTAGTGGTATCGTAGGAAGTTCGGAAGAAAACATGCGTCGTGCAATCAAAACAGCTGAGTCTCTTGCACCTTGTGTTCTTTGGATTGATGAAATTGAAAAAGGTTTTTCTGGACTGTCCAGTTCTGGTGATTCCGGCGTTTCCTCTAGGATTTTTGGAACTTTCCTCACATGGATGCAAGAAAAGAAGGCATCTGTATTTGTCATTGCAACTGCTAATAATATTTCTGCCTTGCCACCAGAATTTATGAGAAAAGGACGGTTTGATGAAATATTTTTTGTGGATATCCCTACATATAGAGAAAGAAAAGATATATTTAAAATCCATTTAAACAAACGTTATATGAGTGACGAGGTATTCTCAGAGATAAATGTTGATGAAGAGACGGTAGGGACGTTAGCAGGTATGACGGAGGGATTTGTTGGTGCTGAGATAGAGGAGACTGTAGTAAATGCCCTATTTGAAGCATTTTTCAAACAAGCGCCTTTGACTCTCTCACATTTAGAGATGGCAATTCAAAACACCATTCCCCTTTCGGTAACCCAACATGAACAAATATTGGCAATCCGTGAGTGGGCCAATATACGAGCGGTTGCTGCTACGGCCAAAGAAGACCTACCAGAATATGATGAAGTAGATACCACAAGCGAGGCAACACAAGAATTTGCAGAGAAAAAAATAAAAATTGACAGATCTCGAGGTGGTAGAACTGTTGAATTTTAGATAGGAGAAAAGATGTCAGTATGCGTTGTGATGGTACCCGTAGTACTCACCATGAGAGTAGTCATGGGTAAAGAACGATTTGAAGCAATGATCAGTGGTTTAGAGATCATTCATGAAACTATTTGTACCGATAAAAACCAACTAATTGGGGTAGTCAGACGGGCTCGCTATGATATCAATGAATTTGGAGATTTGCTTAAAACCCATTTTGGTAAAGACAATTATTTTTTTTGGGAACTTCGCAATGGCAAATGGTGTGCTGTTTTTTCAAAAGGCGATAGTTCGGCTTCTATAGCTGAACTTATCTCGCGAGTAAACAAAGCCAGCAACAAGAATTTTTTTGCCGACAAAAATGTTGAGAAAACGGAAAATCAAGAAAAAGAGGTGCCTTATCGCCAGTTTCCAACTATTTTTACGGACTACAATCTTCTGGTAAAAACACTGGAATCCCTTGGACTTACAGTCACTGCTGTGGATGAAGTAATCAGCTGTGAATTGGATGGATGCAAAATGAAATTCTTTAAAATGACCGAGGAACACTTTTTCGTGCGAATTTATAATACAAAAGAGCTAGAAAAAGGGATTAAGCAATTATCTGGTTTAAATGACGAGTATCAAAAAAACGCACAAGATTTTACTTACAATAAGATCATCGATCAAATATCAAAACGCGCAGATATTAAATTGGTTAACGAATATGTCGAAGAAGATGATACTATCATCTTGACTTTGGAAGTAAAATAGTCGATTTTTCTTGACAAAGCCAACCGCATACCTTATAATTACACAAATGATAGAGGTGCGAATACAAAGAGTATACTGTTTTGCAAGGACCGGTGTCCGGAACAGTTAAAAGGGGTATTTGCCGAAGTGGGCGGTTCTTACCGGAGAACCACTTGCTGGCTAATGAGATAAAATCTCACTGGTTGTCACTTTGGTGGAGGGCTATCGCATGATTGTTATTTTAAGTATACAGCCATGAGTCTTCATCGTAAAAGACCCATGGTTTTTTTGTGGGCATATTGAGAAGGGAGAAAGAATGAAAAAAATTATTGCAATGGTACTGGTATTAACAATGCTCTTGGCACTGACAGCCTGTGGAGGTGCGGCAGAAACAAGCACAAAACTACGTGTGGCTATGGAGTGCGGTTATGCACCATATAACTGGACACAACCCACTGACGAAAATGGCGCAGTACAAATTTCAGCATCATCTGACTACGCTTATGGCTATGATGTCATGATGGCGAAAAAAATTGCCGAAAGTATGGGAAGAGAACTTGAAATTATAAAATTAGATTGGGATTCATTGGTGCCAGCCGCCCAGTCTGGTGATGTAGACCTTGTAATCGCAGGGCAGTCAATTACCGCAAAGAGAAGCCAAGTGGTTGATTTTTCAGACCCATATTATTATGCGTCTATTGTTACCCTAGTGAAGTCCAATAGCAAATATGCTACAGCCACAGGACTATCAGGATTAGAGGGCGGAAAATGTACTAGCCAGCTTGGCACAATTTGGTATGACATCTGCTTGCCGCAGGTGAAAAATGCGAACATACTACCAGCACAGGAGTCTGCACCCGCTATGCTACTTGCACTTGAGGCAGGTGCGGTTGATTTTGTTGCTACAGATATGCCAACAGCAATGGCGGCACTTGTAGCATATCCTGATTTGAAACTTCTTGACTTTAGCAATGGAGCTGACAATTATCAAGTATCAGAGGAAGAGATTAACCTTGGAATATCAATGATGAAGGACAGCACTGAGTTAAAAAATGCAGTAAATAAAGTTCTTGGGTCTATGACCAAAGAAGATTTTGAAACCATGATGAATGAAGCAATTGCAGTGCAGCCGCTTAGCTAGGGGTATTGAATGGATTTTATAACAACAGTTTTTGATTTGCTTGACAAGTACGGTATGTCATACATGCGTGGTGCAGGTGTGACGTTGGCCCTAGCATTTGTAGGGACCATAGTGGGGTGCTTGATTGGATTTGCTGTAGGCATTGTACAAACAATTCCATACAGTGGCACAGATTCATTGCCTAAACGTCTATTGATAAAGGCATTAAGAGCCTTTATGCTCATATATGTAGAGGTATTTCGCGGAACTCCTATGATCGTACAGTCTGTATTTATTTATTATGGCGGATTGATGATAGGCATTAAGATGAGCTACTTATTTGCAGGTTTTTTCATCGTGTCTATTAACACGGGTGCCTATATGGCGGAGACCGTAAGAGGCGGTATTTTATCTATTGATCAAGGGCAGACTGAAGGGGCTAAGGCATTAGGAATGACCCATTATCAAACCATGCTGAGCGTTGTCTTCCCACAAACTTTAAGAAATATAATTCCACAAATAGGCAATAACTTTATCATTAATATTAAAGACACCTCAGTACTGTCAATTATTTCAGTTACTGACTTATTCTTTGTACATAAAAGTGTTGTAGGTGCTGAATATACATATTTTGAATCAGCTTCTATTATAATGGTGATTTACCTTACCATGACGTTGGCTTGCTCTTGGATACTTCGCTTGTGGGAGAGCAAATTAGATGGTTCTGCTAGTTTTGATCTAGCAACAACAGATCAGTTAGCATACACTACAGGAACATACAAATACCCACACAAGCCAGAAGAAGTATATGGTGAAAAAAACCGTGAGTACAAGGGGGACGACAAATAATGAGTGAAACTATTTTAGAAGTCCGTCACTTGTCAAAGGCATTTGGAGCCAATGCGGTGTTACATGATATTGACTTTACAGTGGCAGCGGGGGATGTTACTTCCATTATTGGGGCTTCGGGGTCAGGTAAATCTACATTGCTAAGATGTATCAATCTTTTAGAAACCCCAACGTCAGGTGAGATTATTTTTCATGGTGAGGACGTGACTGCGACAAGAATAAATGCAGCCGCCTACCGTGCGAAAGTGGGCATGGTATTTCAATCTTTTAACTTGTTTAACAATATGACAGTTCTTGAAAACTGCATGGTGGGACAAATTAAGGTGTTAAAGAAAGAAAAACAAGAGGCACATGCTTGTGCTTTGCATCATCTAGAAAAAGTAGGGATGGCACCGTACATCAATGCGAAACCACGTCAGATCTCTGGAGGACAAAAGCAAAGAGTTGCTATTGCCCGTGCCTTAGCCATGAATCCTGAGGTACTACTCTTTGATGAGCCTACTTCAGCACTAGATCCAGAGATGGTGGGTGAAGTGCTAACCGTTATGCGAAGTCTAGCAAAGGAAGGCATGACAATGTTAGTGGTAACACATGAGATGGCATTTGCGAGGGATGTGTCGAACCGAGTGGTCTTTATGGCTGATGGGGTGGTGGTTGAGGCTGGCAAACCAAGCGAATTGTTTGAAAACCCAGCAAATCAGCGTACGCGCGAATTTTTAACTCGATTTATGCAAAGGTAACATAGGGAACAGTTGGTTTTCCATAAACTGTAATAAAAAATACAAAGACACTGATTTTACAAATAAAGTCAGTGTCTTTTCAATAGAATTTGCACAGACACCTTGTGCCACATGTCACTTTGTTGTAAAATATATGAAGGCCTAGTGGCAAACTATCTAAAACAACCAAAATACAGGAGAAAGTATGACGCATGAAACCATAGAGACCTTACTTATAACAACAGCCGCAGGCTTGTCCACCGTACTTGGGTGCCTGCTTTTATTTTTGCCAAAGGCCAAGAACGAGCGCACCATGGTTGCATCACTTGGCTTTGCGGCGGGCATAATGATATCGGTGACATTCACTGATATTATTCCTGAGTCGCTAGAACTTCTTGTAGAAGCCACTAGCAGGACTAAAGGGACACTGACAATGGTAATATTTCTAGCCGTTGGAGCGCTTCTGGCCGCTGCCATCGACAGGCTCATACCCCATAGTCATACAGGAGAAGGCGACCCCAATCAAGACTTATTTAGGACAGGAATTGTTTCTCTTCTTGCCATCATGTTACACAAATTTCCAGAAGGCATCGCCATATTTATGGCGGGACACCACGATTTATCCTTAGGAATCACACTGGCTATAGCCATTTCATTGCACAACATCCCAGAGGGAATCGCTATATCCATGCCGATTTACCACGCCACAGGTAAGCGCCGTGAAGCTATAAAATACACTTTTATAGCAGCCTTAGCAGAGCCGCTAGGTGCATTACTTGCCCTGTTTGTACTATCATCATTTATGACAGAGTTCATGCTAGGCATTGTATTCGCCCTTGTGGGAGGCATCATGCTTCACGTGGCATTTGAAGAGCTGATACCAGCATCTCGTAGGTATCAATACGGCATGACATCTGTATATGCTACATTTGCAGGGATTATAAGCATGCCAATAGCATCCATTTTTGTAAATCATTAACACAGCGCAGAGGCAACAACTATTCATCAAATTATTACATTAAGATATAACTTTATAAAGGAAAAATAAATGCGTACTATAAATAAAATCTTTACTATTATATTTGTCATCATCGTATTCCTCGTCCTGCCCTTCTTTATATTCGGCACAGAAGGAGAGGGTGTTCGTATACTTGGAAACTTCAAAACACAGAGGGACTTCACAGGTCAGCCCTTCGAGAAAACACTAACGGCCATTGACAAATTCCAGGTAGGTGTTGAGAACAGGTTAACAGGGCATACACCGTTTTATACAGATATATTGTCCATGACTAGAGACTGGGACATGTGGCTCAACAAAGAGTTTTTTGGAGAGACGCCCACAGATAGTTTTAGCCCAGTTGGCAATACAAAAGGAACACCTGTGATGATGAATGGTGCCAAAGACCTCCTCATATGGGACTCTTATAGTGCCGCCCCAGAAGAAAAAATGGAACAGCTAGCGTCACAAGCCGCACTATACACAGAGATGCAACAGGCCATACCAAAAGCTAAAATGGGTATATATATTGTTACCGAAATATGGAACTCACCTGCAGGTGTAGAGAGCAATCTCGGGGAAGAAGCCGGGGATAAGTATATTAAAGAATTTGCTCAACTCTTGCCACCCCAGATTAAATTTAACTATCTCAAGATTCCAGATATTACTCAATATAGAAAATTTTTCTTTAAGACAGACCATCACTGGAATATGAAAGGCGCATACCAAGGGTATATAGACAGCCTTGCCCTAATGTCACCCAATGGTGAGTTAGGTCCACCAATAGAGTGGTCTGGCAATTTCGTCACTGTTCCTGGCATAGCATTCCAAGGGTCACGTACACGAATGACCCTCATAGAAGACATGACAGATGATCTTTGGGACATAGAGGGCGCAAAACTGCCGGAATATACAATTACAGTCAATGACAAACCTGCCCCAGCGGATCTTTCGCTAAAAGAAGAATACTGGAAAGGTCAGTTTGACAAAACTCCAATGTTCAATCACTATGCGGCGTATTTTCGTAACGTATATGCAAAGGTAACATTTGACAGTGGCAAACACACTGGTAACAATCTACTGTTTTTGGCAGATTCCAATGCCAACTGCATGGATACATTGTTAGCCACCCACTTTGACAAGACACACGTAGTCAACCTAGCATACTGGAAAGAAGAGTATGGTACAGAGTTTAATATAAAAAAGTTTGCTGAGGATAACCATATTACCCACGTACTTGTTATGCAGGGACCGTTTGGGGTTATGTACAATACTGGCAACCTAGTAATAGAGGTGAAATAGTATGGTATTTTCTAGTTCACTATTCCTTTTTATGTTCATGCCGATTTTCCTGTTTTTCTATTTCGGCATACCTAACAGCAAATATAGACTCACAAGAAAAGTAAAAAACTTTAGCCTTTTCGTATGGTCCTTGATTTTCTACGCATGGGGCGAACCAATATATATCATGCTCATGCTTTGGTCGATTTTCATGAACTTCATGCTAGCCAAATTCATAGATAGGTCCAAAGAAAATGGCAAGCCTACCCGGTTTTCTAAGTTCTGGCTTGTGACAACGGTAGTCGCTAACCTTGCCATACTAGGTTTTTTCAAATACGGTGGGTTTATCGTTCAAAATATAGCGATCCTTATGGGTACCACGGCACCAGAGTGGAATATACCATTGCCTATTGGAATATCGTTCTATACTTTCCAAATTTTATCATACGTCATAGATGTATACAGAGGCGAAGTGCAGGTGCAACACAAATTTACTTATCTTGGAGCCTATGTGACAGCGTTTCCACAGCTAGTGGCGGGTCCTATTGTTCGCTATGAGACCATAGAAAAAGAATTGCACTTTAGGCAAGAAAATCTAAGCGACTTTTCTATCGGTATTAGACGATTCATAGTAGGTTTGGCGAAAAAAATTCTGATTGCCAACAATGCAGCCTATGTAGCAGACACTATACTAGTACACGCACCAGGAGAATACGGCGCACTAGGGGCATGGGTGGGCATACTTTGTTACTCACTACAGATCTATTACGACTTTAGCGGATATTCAGATATGGCCATTGGTCTTGGCCGAATGCTCGGATTTAGGTTCCTAGAAAACTTTAATTATCCTTATATATCACGTTCGGTGACAGATTTTTGGCGCAGATGGCATATATCCCTCTCTACATTTTTTAGAGACTATGTATACATCCCGCTAGGTGGAAATCGCGTTGGCAAAGTACGATTTATCTTCAACATACTGATAGTCTGGTCATTGACGGGATTATGGCATGGAGCAGCATGGAATTTTGTACTATGGGGCATATACTACGGCATACTACTTCTAGGGGAAAAGCTAATTTGGGGCAAGCTTCTAGCCAGACTCCCTCGAATATTACAACATATATACACCATTCCTATCTTCATAATCGGCTGGGCTATATTCAGAATGACCAACCTAGAGGCTCTAGGACAACTATTAGATGCCATGTTTGGAGGATATGGACCAGGGAGTTGGGACTTTTTATCAGGCATATACGTGTTGCAGGGCAAGTACATCATAGCCTTTGCATTAGGTGTTATTGGTTCAATGCCAATCCTCCCACAAATCTCAAAACTCACAAAATGGCCAGCCATAAGATTTATAGCAGACATAGTCCTTATTGCACTATTCCTATTCACAGTGATATACTTAATTAGTGGCGGATACAACCCATTCATATACTTTAGATTTTAGGAGAAACAAAATGAGATACCCTTCATTAGTAATCAATAGAAAAAAACTTACAGAGAACACAAAAATATTTTACGACAATTGCAAAGAACACGGAATCAACATGGCAGCCGTGACCAAATGCTATAATGCCATACCTGAGGTGGCGCAGGCGCAGATTGATGCAGGTGTGACAATGCTAGCAGACTCTCGTGTAGAGAATCTAAAAAAAATGGCTCACCTAGATGCAGAAAAATTTCTTATTAGAATACCAATGATTTCCCAAGCCGATGAGGTAGTTCAGTACGCAGACATCAGTGTTAACTCAGAGATTGAAGTCATTAAAGCTCTATCACAAGCGGCTCTCAAAGTGGGAAAGGTCCACAAAATCCTCATGATGATAGATATTGGAGACCTACGCGAAGGCGTGTGGAAAGACGACGCTATGGACCTAGCAGACCAAATCATGGAACTAAAAGGTGTTCAGCTAGTAGGAGTAGGAGCTAATTTCAGTTGCTTTGGTGGGGTTATTCCAGACCGAGAAAACCTAGGAATCATCGTCAAGACAGCAGAAGCCATAGAGGCCAAATACGGAATCAAGATAGAATATAGATCTGGCGGGAACTCCGTTACCTATGACCCAATGATGCAAGGCATAGTGCCAGAAGGTATTAATCATATGAGGTTTGGCGAACTCAGCCTAGTGGGATACGATGGATTTGCAGGCAAAGAAGTGCCAGGCGGGCATAGGGATGCATTCATCCTAAAGGCAGAAATCGTAGAGCTAAAGGAAAAACCGTCACTACCAATAGGCCAAATAGGGCGCGATGCCTTTGGAGATATACCAGTTTTTGAAGACAAAGGCATAATGAGAAGGGCCATCTGCGCCGTTGGAAGGCAAGATGTTAAAGTGGAAGACTTAAAGCCAGTTTCAGACAAGATAGAAGTTTTAGGGGCCAGTAGCGACCATCTACTCCTCAATGTGACAGCCTGTCCAGACCTAAAAGTAGGGCAAATAGTAGAATTTACTCTAGAATATGGTGGACTATTGGCGGCCAGCACCTCCAATTATGTGACAAAATACGTGATATAATCCCATTTGAAGCCAAGAAACCCCTAAAAAGGGGTTTCTTTTTTTGTCATATTTTATTAGAAAAAGAAAATATTGTACGAAAAAAAACACAAAAACATTGCCGAAATATGAATGGCATGGTAGAATGAGATTATGTATATATTTTTATACAAGACAAAATATTAGTAATTGGAGAGACGAAAGGAGAGACAATATGTGTAATTGTGGTGGCGATGATAAAATAGCAAAAATCATCGAAAAACACAAGGACGAGCGTGGTGCTCTAATCCCTGTGTTACATGAGGTACAAGAATACTGCGGTCATCTACCCCTAGAAGTGCAGAAGCAAGTTGCAGAAGGTCTAAATATTTCTCTAGCTGAAGTGTATGGCGTAGTGAGTTTTTACTCGCAGTTCACAACACAGCCAAAAGGCAAGTTCAGCATTAACATTTGTTTGGGCACAGCATGCTATGTGAAGGGTGCAGGACCAATATTAGACAAACTAAAAGAAAGACTCGGTATAAATGTAGGCGAATGTACTGAAGATGGAAAGTTTTCTATCGATGCATGTCGATGCATTGGCGCTTGTGGTCTAGCACCAGTATTAACAGTTAACGATGAAGTGCATGGACGTCTAACAATAGACGATGTGGACAAAATCGTTCTAAAATATGAAAATCTATAGAAAGGTGGAATTTGCAAATGGGAAAATCAATTCAGGATATGGCTTCGATCAGGCAAGCCACCCGCAAAAAACTTGCTGTTAGAGCAGATAGAAAGCCAGACTCTGGCGAACAATACAAGAGACATGTCATGGTTTGCGGAGGAACAGGCTGTACATCTTCAGGCTCACAGAAGCTAATCGATGGGCTAAGAGCAGGTCTAGCAGAAAACAAACTAGACAGCGAAGTTCAAATCATAAAAACAGGTTGTTTCGGACTCTGTGCAGAAGGACCTATCGTCGTTGTGTATCCAGAGAACGTGATGTACACTAGAGTAGAAGAAAAAGATATAAACGAAATCGTGAACTCACACTTGGTGAAAGGCGAGATTGTAGAAAGATTAAAACTTTCATACCTACAATCAGGTGAGTATGCTGGAAAATCACATGAGGAAGTTCCATTCTTCTCAAAACAAAAGAGAATTGCTCTTAAAAACTGCGGGTTCGTTGACCCAGAAAATATTGACGAGTACATAGGTCTAGGTGGATATGAAGCCTTAGAAAAATCGCTATCAGAATTATCCCCAGGAGAGGTAATCTCTGTTATTAAAAAATCAGAGTTAAGGGGTCGTGGAGGCGGCGGGTTCCCAACTGGTAAAAAATGGGAATTTGCAGCAGCCCAACAAACTGACCAGAAATATGTTTGTTGTAACGCCGACGAAGGAGATCCAGGTGCGTTCATGGATCGTAGTGTACTAGAAGGAGACCCACATTCTATTATCGAAGCAATGGCTATTGCAGGATATGCAGTAGGGGCTGATCAAGGATATGTATACGTACGTGCAGAATATCCAATCGCTGTCAAAAGACTTCAGATTGCCATTGACCAAGCGAGAGAATATGGCTTGCTTGGAAAAAATATACTAGGCAAAGGCTTTGACTTCCAGTTAGATATTAGACTAGGCGCAGGTGCGTTTGTTTGTGGAGAAGAGACAGCCCTAATCAACTCAATTCACGGACAACGTGGCGAGCCATGGCCAAAACCACCATTCCCAGCCATCAGCGGGTTATGGGAAAAACCAACTGTACTTAACAACGTAGAGACATATGCATTGATTCCACAAATCATTACAAAAGGACCAGAGTGGTTTACAGGCATTGGTACGGAAAAAAGCAGAGGAACTAAAGTATTTGCTATCGGTGGTAAGATCAACAATACTGGTCTAGCTGAGATTCCAATGGGAACTACGCTTAGAGAAGTAATATACGATATCGGCGGAGGTATTCCTAACGGTAAGCAATTCAAAGCAGCACAAACAGGCGGTCCTTCAGGTGGATGCCTAACAGCAGAACATCTAGATATTGCCATTGACTACGATACACTCATATCCCTTGGTTCAATGATGGGATCAGGCGGACTTATCGTAATGGACGAAGATGCCTGTATGGTTGACATTGCAAAATTCTTCTTGGAGTTCACAGTAGATGAATCTTGCGGAAAATGCCCACCATGCCGTGTAGGTATTAAGAGAATGCTGGAAATCCTAGAACGCATTACAGAAGGTAAAGGAAAACTAGAGGACCTTGAAAAACTCGAAGTTCTAGCTAGGAATATCAAGAACTCTGCACTGTGCGGACTAGGTCAAACAGCACCTAACCCGGTGCTTAGCACATTGAAACATTTTAAAGATGAATATATGGCTCACGTAGTAGACAAAAAATGTCCAGCAGGCGTATGTAAGTCAATGGTTAGATACCAAATCGACAAAGAGACTTGTAAAGGCTGCGGTATTTGTGCTAAAGTTTGTCCAGCTCATGCAATTAGTGGCGATAAGAAAGAAGTACACGTAGTAGATCAAGACAAGTGCCTAAAATGCGGCGCATGTCTAGAGAAGTGTCCATTCAAGTCCATCCTTAAGAGCAGATAGTGTAAGAAGAGATAGGAGAGAATAGATGAACAAGGTTACCCTAAAGATTAACGGGAAGAGCGTGTCTGTTCCCGAGAACTATACAGTTCTAGAAGCAGCGAAGGAAATCAATATCAGCATACCGACTCTATGCTACCTTAAAGATCTCAACGAACAAGGCTGTTGCCGTATGTGCGTAGTAGAAGTAAAAGGTGCTAGGGCATTGCAAGCTGCTTGCGTATACCCTGTATCAGAAGGGCTAGAAATCAACACACAAAGCCCTGTGGTACAAGAATCAAGAAAAGTGACACTAGAGCTATTATTATCTAACCACGCCAAAAAATGCCTGACATGCGTGCGTAATACTAGCGCTTGTGAGTTGCAAACCCTAGCACATCAGTTAAAAATATCAGACATACGATTTGAGGGGGAAATATCAGGTCAGCCATTAGAGTTAATTGGTGAGATTGTACAAAGAGACCCATCAAAATGCGTACTTTGCAGACGTTGTGTAAGCGTATGCAAAAACGTCCAAACAGTAGGCGTAATAGAAACAGTAGGAAGAGGCTTCAAATCCGACATCGGAACAGCTTTTGATCTACCACTGAGTCAAACACCATGTGTTAACTGTGGGCAGTGCGTAACAGTATGTCCGACGGGAGCCCTTACTATAATAGACGAAACCGCCAAAATTTTTGCAGCTATCGCAGACCCAGACAAACACGTAGTAGTACAAACAGCACCAGCTGTAAGAGCAGCACTAGGTGAAGAGTTTGGCATGCCAATCGGCACATCAGTGACAGGCAAAATGGTAACAGCATTAAAAATGCTAGGTTTTGATAGGGTATTTGATACCAATACAGCAGCAGACCTTACCATCATGGAAGAAGGAACAGAACTAATAGGCAGGATTAAAAACGGAGGAAAACTTCCACTCATCACATCTTGCTCACCAGGCTGGATTAAGTTCTGCGAGCATAATTTCCCAGATTTATTAGACAACCTATCAACGTGCAAATCACCACATATGATGTTTGGTGCCGTTATTAAATCATACTATGCAGAAAAGATGAACATCGATCCATCTAAGATTGTGGTAGTATCTATTATGCCTTGCACAGCTAAGAAGTTTGAAGTAGGCAGACCAGAGATGAATGCAACAGGCTTCCCAGATGTTGACTATTCACTTACTACAAGAGGCCTAGCGAGAATGTTACGACTAGAAGGTATAGAGTTCAACAAATTAGATGACTCAACATTTGACGATCCGTTTGGTGGTGCATCAGGTGCAGGACTTATCTTCGGAGCAACAGGTGGTGTTATGGAAGCAGCACTTCGTACAGTAGCAGATATCCTAGGTGAGAGTCCATCGGACAAACTTGATTATGACGAAGTAAGAGGCGTAGAAGGCATCAAAGAAGTGAGTCTAAAATTAGGCGATCTAACAGTGAAAGCCGCCGTAGCCCACGGACTAGGCAATGCTCGTAAGCTAGCAGAAAGAATCCAAGCTGGCGAAGAGTTCCACTTTGTGGAAATCATGGGTTGCCCAGGCGGATGCGTTACTGGCGGAGGCCAGCCAATTCAAACATCACAAGTGCGTAACAGCATGGATCTAAAAGCCGAGAGAGCAAAAGCAATCTACAATGAAGATCGAAAAATGCATTTACGTAAATCACATAAGAACCAATCTATTAAACGTTTGTATGACGAGTACCTAGGCGAGCCTAACGGCCACAAAGCCCACCAACTACTACATACACACTACGAGAAGAGAAATAACTACTAATACTTTTCAAGTGAAGCCGCTTTGTCGAATTGATAAAGCGGCTTTTTATACGAAAATTCAATCGAGGACGGTTCTAAATGACAAATTGCAGGACTATCTAGAATATTTGAAGAAATAGGACCTATTGTAAATCAGGAGTATTACATGGTAAAATAGCCATATAGTATAACCTAGAACGGACCAAATGTGATGCAACCACAAACAGGAGGTTTTTATGAGAAAAAAATCCCAGATAAAGAAAAATTTTGCATTAACGTGGGCAATAATTTTCCTTACAGCCATGACGGTCAGTCTTACTGCCTGCAAAGCCACCGAAACGCCAGCAACAGATCCTAGCGGACCCAATGAAAAACAGACCACCACCAGTGAAGAACATAGCATTTACTACGTACAGCCCGACGGACTATACGCCAACAATCTTAAAACAGGGCAAAAAGTGTTAGTCCACGCCAGTGATAAGATTTCATCTAGGAACAATCCACTGTTACCATCACCGACAGGAGAATACATCGCTTATGAAGACGGTGGAGAGTTGAAAATCAGCAAGGTGGACTTTGCTAAACCGGACCAGGAACCGACCACCATTTTGACATGGTATGACTCTACGGCGGGCGGTGTACCAGAAAAGCAGATGAGTTATGCTTGGTTAGACGATGAGACCATTATGGCAACAGCAGAGCTTCAGATGGCAGTTCACAAAATGGGCGTTTACAATATGAAAAAACAAAACAGCTTTGGGATTATAGATATTCCCACATATAACAATCTAACCATGTCTTCCAATGGCATGTTATATGCCGAGACAGAGGGCATAGGGTATGGACCAGTTGTATCCGCAGAGGACCGTTCCACTAGTATCGTTGGATTTAATGTAGAAGATTTAGATTTTGACGGATTGCTCCAAGAGAAAAAAATTATATTTCAAGGCGTACCAATATCAGAAAACGACATGGGTACAGATTATACCATAGCTGGTGTATCCCCTGACGGCACTAAGCTTTTGGCATGGAGCCATCCAAGGTCTGCATCCATTACAACAGATGGCGCAAGATTGGTGGCATACGATTTAGCCATAGACAAGGAAATCTTGCTGGACGAGGAGCTCATGCTCACATACAAGGACAACGTGTCATTTAATCCTCAGATCAGCAACCAAGTTGTGCTAAATATGGGAACAGATAGAAATGTAGGGACCAACAAATATCTAAAAGTGTTAGATCTTCAAAGTGACATTTTTAAAGGCGTGCTTGCAGAGTCTTTCCAAGAGGGCGCAGTGACTGCCTATCCAAGCTTCTCAAAAGATGGCACACAGCTTGCCTATTCCTATGCTATGGAAACAGAATGGGGCACTGACTTCGCAATGCCAGGGTACGGCATCAACAAACGCAATATGACTTCTGGAGACATTGATAGTATCACAGAACCAGGGACTATAGATCAGTACGACTTTGCACCAATTTTTGTAGACAATGACCAAAAAATAATTTTTAGCAGATGGAATGGCAAGGACACATTATCACTGACGATGACAGATGCGATGGAGCCTAAACAGACGCAGGATTTAGATATTCATATTCCATTCAGCCTAGATGATACATATTATGGACATCTAGATACACAACGTTTTTATGTGATAAAATAATAGAAAAATACGAGGAGGTATGGCATGTACACCATAGAAGATTTAAGAACGCATGAACGTGAATTACAATTCACAAAATTTACCAATGAGATGGCATTAGAAATTGGTCTGATGTTAGTGGAGGAAGGCAGAGAACGTGGCGGCGGGATTACCATAGATATCGCTCGCAACGGGCACCAGTTATTTCACTACGCTTTTGAAGGCACTACAGCAGACAATGATGTATGGGTGCAGAGGAAGATTCGGGTAGTGAATAGATTTAGCAAGGCCTCATACCATGTAGGGGAAGAGCTAAGACAGATGGGTAAGACCATAAAGGAAAAATTCTTGCTAGAGGAATCTGAATATGCGCCACACGGCGGTTCTTTCCCAATCATCATAAAAGATGTTGGTGTGGTAGGCACAATTACAGTGTCAGGATTGCCACAAATCGAAGATCACAAACTTGTGACAGATGTAATTAAGACCTATTTAAATAAATAAACCAAGGAGGACAACATGGCATTTGGAAAGGATTTTTTGTGGGGAAGTGCTAGTGCTGCCTATCAAATTGAAGGGGCGGCTTTAGAAGAGGGAAAAGAGTCCTCTATTTGGGATGTCTATTCCCATGAATCAGGCAATACATTTGGAGATACCAATGGGGATGTAGCCATAGACTTTTACCACAAATACGAAGAAGATATCAAACTAATGGCAGAAATGGGGCTAAAGGCCTACCGTTTTTCCGTGTCATGGCCAAGGCTATTGCCAAAAGGAAGAGGCCAAGTTAATCCAAAAGGCGTGGCGTTTTATCATGACGTGATAGACACATTGATAAAATACGACATCGAGCCAATCTTAACACTGTATCACTGGGATTTGCCACAAACCTTGCAAGACGAATACGCAGGTTGGGAAAGCCGAAAAGTAATAGACGATTTTGTTGAATATGCCAGACTTATATTTGAAGAGTATGGAAAAAAAGTAAAATATTTCGTGACGCTCAATGAGCAGAATATTTTCACATCATTAGGATACCTCTTAAAAGTCCACCCACCCAAGAAAAGCAACCTCAATACATTCTATAATGTAAACCACATTGCTAACCTTGCCAACGCCGCCACCATTGACCTATACAAACAAATGAACCTAGGAGGTATGATTGGGCCAAGCTTCGCCTATGGACCATGCTATGCCAAAAGCTGTTCTCCTGAAGATGTTATGGCAACAGAAGACGCCCTAGAGCTAAACAACCACTTATGGTTAGATGTGTATCTACGCGGGGGCTATTCAAAACTCCAACTAAAAATTTTACACAAAATCGGCGTAAACCTAGATATGCAAAACGGAGATGAAGAGCTGCTCAAAAAAGGCATACCAGATTTTATTGGCGTAAACTATTATCAGACAGCAACTTTTGCAAAGGTTGCAGAGGCCTCAGAAAAACTAAAAGACAGTGGAAACACCGTGCAAGGCGAGAAATTAAAAACAGCAGTGGACGACCTCTTTGTGCAAGTGAACAATCCTTTTGTAAAACACACGGATTGGAATTGGGCCATAGACCCTGCTGGGCTTAACGTAGCCTTGCGCCGCATAGCATCCAGATACCAAGTTCCTATTTTAATTACCGAAAATGGGCTAGGAGCCTTTGACGAACTAGAAGACAGCAAGGTGCATGACCCATACAGAATCGAATACCTAAAGGCGCACATCCAAGAGATAGACAATGCCATAGAGGCAGGTGTGGATGTTTTAGGATATTGCACATGGTCATTCCAAGATTTGTTTAGTTGGCTCAACGGCTATCGAAAGAGATATGGATTTGTGTACGTTGACAGGGATGAAAAGAGCGAAAAAGAATTAAAACGCTACAAGAAAGATAGCTTTCACTGGTATAAACAAGTAATCGAAAGCAATGGCAAAGATTTATAGACTTACATAAAAAAGGGGCTATATCACAATAAAATTAAAATTGTGATATAGCCCCCTTATGCTTTTAGGGCACTAACCTTGTATGAGAGCCACCACCAGAGCATACACAATAAAGCTTAGAGCAGTGTAGTACACCGTGATTTGACTGAAAAACTTCTTCTCTTCAGGATCTTGGGTCAATACCGGCAACATATAAGACGGTGGTAGCACCAAGAAAGTATAAAAGGCAATATCAAACATTGGATCGAGTCCAGTGAACGTCGCATGGATAATTTGCAAAGCGATTAAGCCAAACCCGCCTATACAAACCGCCCTCATCACTGTATAGGATATAGCCTTGCTAAGTTTCATCTTTTCAAAGACCATGGAATGTCCTACGATAAGTAAAATCAAGGGAGTACCTAAAGCGGCAAGAATATCCATGGCATTGAATATGGCCGAACCTATTAAAATACCGCTAGCCCAGTCATACAGACCAGTCACGTTGGCCAAAATACCAGCAAGTATAGAAATCATCACAGGGGATGAGAAAAAGTCCTTGATAGCAGCGCCTATATTAACAGAACCTTTTAGCTTGTATTGTACATATGGTATGCAGACAAACCAAGCAAAGAATTCATGCGCCAAACCAATAATCATAAACACTGACAAATTTTCGATGCCCCAAATAGAGGTAAACAGTGCAATGCCAATCATACCAAATTCATAACCAGTGACAAACCAAGGTGTGAAGAAAGAGTGAAAAGTAGAAGGGATGAATTTTTTTAGTAATAACCCTACTATATAACACGCTGTACAAACAGCGAACATGATAACAAATAATAAAATGTATCTTGCTTCTAACTCTGCATGAGAGAAAGACAAGAATAAAATACTTGGTAATGCCAAGTTGATTAGCAGGTTCTTCACTTCTGCCATTACAGGAACCGATACAATGTTTTTCTTTCGCAGCAGCATTCCCAGCGTCAGCACGATGAATACAGGAAATATCTTTTCAAATAAAATTGCCATGTTGTCTCCTTATATAATGTAAAAAATTATCTTTACCAATATACTACAAAGCGCAATTACTTTCAAATAATTCAGGCAAATTACTATTTATATTCACAAGGACAGCAAAAAATACCTACCTTTTTCAACGTTTAGAGGGGAATTAGAAAAATAATTTAAAAAATGACAAAATACCTGTTGACATAGGGTGATGCAGATGGTAATATATAAAAGCTGACTCGTGCAAACAGACGCAAGTTTGAGAGCAAGGGGAAAGCACAGAACCTTGAAAACTACATAGTGCAGAAATTTAGTCAAAGAACGAAGAAGT
>JAVBKP010000153.1:0-19347 GCA_031553975.1 Anaerovoracaceae bacterium
ACTTCTTCGTTCTTTGACTAAATTTCTGCACTATGTAGTTTTCAAGGTTCTGTGCTTTCCCCTTGCTCTCAAACTTGCGTCTGTTTGCACGAGTCAGCTTTTATATATTACCATCTGCATCACCCTATGTCAACAGGTATTGTGTCATTTTTTAAATTATTTTTCTAATTCCCCTCTAAACGTTGAAAAAGGTAGGTTCTGAAGAACCTACCTTTAATAACTTTTCCATATATATGCTACTTTGCAATAATAATATCGTCCCGTTTTGAAAAGCGTTTGCAGCGCATGACTGTGTCAATGGCCGCATAAGCGCTTCCTATTACAATCTCTGTGCCCGGATAGGCAATGCCTGTTATATTAATTTCTACGGGTGTAGTGCTCCAAATTTTTTTCTTTACTTCTTCTAGCTCAGTCTCTAAAAGTTTTATTTTGCTTTGCATAACAGGTCTTGTTTTTTCAATACTGCCTAACGTTTCTTCTTTTTCTGCTGTTAGTTTGCCCATAGCTTTTAGTTGCTTTAAGATTATTTCTAAGCGTTCCATATCGGAGATGGATTTATTGATTTCAGCAATTTCAGCCTCAATTACTTCCGATCTAACTGTTAGCGTTGGGTCTTTTCCTACCTCAAGGCATGTTCTTACATAGGCTGGGGAACCCACGTTTCTCGCTACGATATTGCCGCCACATAAGCACTCTCCGCCTACTATAGTGCCTTTGCTGCCATAAAGTTCAACTAAATTACCACATTTAACAGTGCTGTGGAGAATCATTTGGGCTCTAATGTCTTTAATCGCCATGGCCGTAACGCTTTCCATGTATCTACAGTTCAGTGTTCCTTGGGCCTGAACAAAACATTCTCCGCCACCACCGACAATACCTCCGCGCACGGTGATATCTCCGCCTGAAATAACGGTTCCGCCTTCTATCATCCCAAAAATTTCAACGTTTCCAGTGGCTTCTACTCTTCGTCCAGGTGTAACATTCCCACCAATTACCACATTTCCTTTGAATTTAATATCTCCTGTGCCCACATCTACATCACCGTTGATCTCAAACTGCTGTGATACCGCTATCTTATCTGCTGCTAGCGTGGCTCTGCCATCCACAAGGGCGACTAGCTGTGTTCCGTCATTGGCAAGTACGGTGTTATTCCCGGAAGGCAAGGGTGTGTCAATCCCTTTAATAGCGGATATTAATTTTCCTTGAATACTTCTTCCAGGTGTTCCATCAGTAGGAGGGGTTCTCTCGCAAAGCACCTGCCCCTTGGTTACTTCTGTAACCATGCTGAGGTCGCTAAAGTCAACTGTTCCATCTGGTTTTTCCACGGGTTTTGGTTTTTGATTTATTTCAATACACATCGTCAAGGTGGCATCAATTCCATCTGTAGGTGGTATTCCCTTTGCTATTTCTATCCAAGTTTTATACTCTGGATTTGCAGATAACTCTTTAACCCTTTTTATGTCAATACCAAAGCTTACTTGATTGGCACTAAGTGCCTTCATGATTTCCGCTTCAGTAAGTGTTGCACCTTCTTCTATTCTAATGGATGCACTAAGCATGTCTTCTTCTAATTTTATTTGCAACGGCCCTTTTTGTGCATTAACATTTGCAGCGGCTCCCGCTGATTCAGCAGCTAATGCTGCCTTAATAGCATCATCCCCAAGGGGAACCATGGCCGCATTTTGTGCCAACATTTCTTGTATCGCATCTTTTGACATCAATTCATCACTCATGATAGCCCCCCTTTCAAATGGTTTATTTTACTTCTTTAGCCGTCTTCATTATGTAAGCAAAAATTTGTGCGACAACTTCGTACAATTTTTCTGGTATCTCTTGCCCAATGTCTAGTTGGTATAAAAGTGTTGTTGCTGTATCATCTTGAAAAACTGGAATTCCTGTTTCATCTGCTAGTTTTAGTATCTTTTCGGCCATGAATCCTGTTCCTGCCGCGACTACCAATGGTGCACTATTTACTTCATTGTCATATGCTAAGGCTATTGCTTTTTTTCTTGCGCCTATAATTTCTTCGTCCTTATGCTTTTGCATTTAAAGTCATTCTCCTTTCAATGGGCTTGCCAATGACTGAATCAAGCTGTCTTGCCCCTTGGAGTGGCTCTATATTAATATCCCCCACACCGAATCCGGCCTCTTGGGTTACGGCGGATATGTATTGCTTGGCACTGGTAAATGCCTCTTCTAACTCTGGTGGATAGTATAATCCTGTAAATAATTTGTTCCCAGTGAGCATTATGTCTAACTCTGCTCTTCCTGCACCTTCTAAGTCAATAGTAAGAAAAACTCTTGTTGATTTGCCTTGATTTTTACCGTTTTGCTCTTCTCTGCCTTCTGCCTCGGGATCAATCCACATTTCTGCAAATACATTCATATCTTCATATAGAACGGGTAAGACAAAGTGTAGGATCGGTTGGTTCATTGCGTTTGTATTAAATAAACCTCGGACAAACTGCTCGCCATAAACCTTGATAGATTCATGCCCAGCGCTTTCATCTAGCTTTGAAAGTATCATATCTAGCATCTTGTCCATGCTTGTATTTTCAAGAGCAGTTCGGTTATCTAAAGCTTGGTTTAATACTAAGTTGGGGAGCTCTTGCTTTATGTTTTCGAGCCTCATAGCCATTTTATCCATGCCAAA
This sequence comes from Anaerovoracaceae bacterium, assembly GCA_031553975.1. Lineage (GTDB taxonomy): Bacteria > Bacillota > Clostridia > Peptostreptococcales > Anaerovoracaceae > JAVBKP01. The sequence continues at coordinate 2,654 of JAVBKP010000153.1, forward strand.
CTCTCGCAAGTTGGTTGTAAGTGTATCAACGGATTTTTGTAATAGTGTCTCCGCTCTTTTAAATCCTGCCTCGTTGTTTTTTGTAGTAGTTGCTCCCTCTTTTGTCTCAGCACGGGCTTGCTCTACTGATTTTTGATCTGTTTGCTTTGAGGCCTCTTGTACCTTGGGGTCTTGCCCTTTAGTTGTTGTCGCTTGGGGTTGCTCTTTAGCTGCCACTTGTTGAGCATCTAAGGGTTTGCTCTGCTCATGTTCTAATTTCTGAGCTTTCATATATGTGTTGGCATATTGCCTAAGAAAATTAACCACAGAGTCTTTGACTTTTTCTTGGGTTTCGGCCGTCGGAAACTTGGTTTTAAGCAAATCTCTTAGTCCATCAAAAAGCTCACCCTTGAATATACTAGCACCTTTGTGTTGCATATTCAATTCTTTCAGGAGCATTTCCGGTTTTAGCATGAGCTTTTGTAGCTCCTTATCATTTATTATCGGCATTCCTGCCGTATTATTTATAAACCTAGCCGTATCTAATAATTTTTTTAATCCAGCGGAGGCCAAATTGGCTTGATTTGATACAAATTCCTGCTTAATTTTTTCTATGACTTGCTGAGCAGGTTTTTCTAGCGCCTTACTGGCATCTTGCTTTATTTCACCAGTTTGAGTAGGTTTGAGCATGTCAAATAACTCTTTAGTATTCTGCGTCTGATACTTATTGTTGATGTATGGCGTGGCTTGCCCAGAACGTCCGACAACATCTGCTCTTACTGACATATATATGCTCCTACTCTTTTAATTTACAGCATTGCGCTTTGTCTTTTGAATTGATCTACATCCTTTACTCCTGCAAATTCACAGGCAATTTCAAAGGATTTTATTGGGTCATGCCCACTGTGTTCGTGAACCCCTGTCTTTATCTCTATAGCTATATTAAGATTTTGGGATAGCTCACTTTTTAGTCCTTTCATCGTGCGCTTGCAAGGAAATATGGCATCTGCATGATCGGTTTCTACCATCATGAGCGCGAACACACCATTGCCTACATGAGCAGCAATGTCAGTATTTCTAACATAGTTGTTAAAGCAATATGCCATATGCTCTATATGTTTTTGGTCTATTTTCTCACTGCCCTCTTCCGTAAATGCGAATATGGCGATGGTAAATACTGATCTATACCTTATATATCGGTTGTTTTCTCTTTCAATGAAGTCAAAAAAGCCACGTTTGTTAAACATTCCTGTGACAGGGTCTACTCTAGCTTCTTTTTCTACGATCTGCTCTAGCATTGTAGTCTTGTCTTTGCTGTAGTTTAGAAAGTTGAATTTGTATATTAAGAAGTCTAAGTCTGTATACTCAAGGTACACTTTCCAAAGATTCTTTTCCTGTACAACTACTTTAGTAAAGTGGGAGTCAGTAACTGTTCCTGTCTTTATATCTTTCTCGGAGGCATCTATTTCAAATTCTATGGCTTTGTCATATTTTTTTGTGCCTAGCCAGTGATCTTTGTAGCTTTTAAATACTTTTGTTTTGAAGCCGCCTAGCGAATATAGTTTGGATACTGCGTCTTGCCACTCTTTAAATTTTTCAAATGTTATATTTGCTTTGTTTAGGTCTGTAAGGAGATTGTATGCTGTTTCATATTTAAATTCTGACACAGTTATCATATACTCAATCAGCACCTTCCTTGCATTTTCATCATATGAAAAATCCGTGCCGTCTTTCCAAGTATGTTCCCTTTGGGGAGCTGGTTTTGGCTGCGGTGGCGCTGGTTTTGGCTCTTCTGTCTTTGGCGGCTGAACCGTAGTGGTCTGTGGACTAAACGATCTATATCTGTTCTTTTCAATCCACTCTTCATGATATTCTTTGCGCCTTCGCTGGTCTTTTAACACTTCATAGGCTACATTTATTTTTTTTATCTTCTCTTCGGCATGTTTGCTATTGTTGATATCTGGATGGTATTTTTTGCATAGGCGCTTGTACGCAGCTTCTATTACGTCAAATTCTGCATCATAGTGTACTTGAAGTAATTTGTAATAGTCTTCCCATCTGTTCATCATCAAATCCTCTTTCGTAATGTCTGCTATTCCTTGTTATGACTTAATTTCTTATCTCGCAAATATCTCATCGTCCTTAAATATGAATGTTTTGCCATTTGATTCGGTTTGCACGTTATAAGTAGCGTCCTTGATTTTCACACTAACCCCTGGGTACACTTTTTTGCTGAATTTCACTGTTGGCACAAATTTGCTCCACTTTTTCTGATTGATTCCCGAAAGTTCTTCTTGGATGGCTGCCAATAGATTTTGGTTTGAAATGTTTGAAAATCTCAGGTTTTCTAGCATTGATGCTTTCTCTTCATCTAGCCTTGACTCTTTGGCTAGTTCTTCTAAAACCATTTTAATTCTGTCTATTTCTGTCATTTGCTTGCGCGTAGCGGCCATCTCCATAATCAGTCGCTCTTCCATCTTGGCTAAAAACGGATTTGTTCCTGAGTCTAGCTTTGTTTTCGTATATGCACTGCTTCCGCACACCCGTGCATTAATATTGCTGCCTGTTACGATATTACCACCTACTATATCTGTGGCTACAAGTTCTTCTCCGCACCCAACCTCACATCGTACAATAGCTTCTGTCCAAATATTGCCCTGTATCATTATGGTGGAATTCTCCATGAATTTGCATTTTAAATCGCCTTTACAGGTCACTGTGGCTCCTTTGGATCCACCAATCACCCCGCCCTTAACTGTTATATTCCCTCCTGCTTCGATTAGTGCCCCTTCAACTACCCCTGATATTGTTATATCGCCTGTGGCTTTTACTTCATAGCCTGATGTCACATTGCCATTAATGGATACGTGTCCGTCAAAATTTATATTCCCTGTAGATAAATTAATATCCTCATGGATCTCATAGTTATCGCTGATGCAAATTCTGTCGGATAATATAACCAGCCTACCTGGTCTCAATGCTACTAACTTCGTGCCATCTGGGGAAACAACCGTGTTGTTACCTGCTGGTAACGCCTTTGGCTTTCCTTTTGTCTGCATAAGCACTCTGCCTGTCACGGTTTTACCTGGCATTCCCTCTGTGGCGTCGGTTTTTTTGCACAATACCTGACCTCTTTGAACTTGTTGAATCAGTTCCAAATTCTGAAAGTCAACTGAGCCATCTTCGTTGATTTTTGGTGCCTGTCTTCCTTCTATTTTGACAGCATACTTTAACGCACCGTTTTCTCCGTGTATTGGGGGCGTACCTCTTGCAATTACAATTTTTTCATTATAAACGGGGCTTGCCATTAGTTCTTTGAGCATGGTCATGTCTATTCCATAAACGATGCCTTTTGATTGCAGTGTTTCTAGAATTTGTTTAGGATTTAGCGGCGCACCACCATTTTCAGGTGGTGTAATCAGTATTGTAGCCTCCATGTGGTCCTGACTGCGCTCTATGATTACGCCTGCATCCTTGGGGGCTAGCATTTTCTCTATATTGTTAACATGAGCTTGGTTGTTAATGGGGGCCTTACCTTCATTTTCAAAGATGCTCATATCAAATTCTACTTCGAATTCTTCTATGTGTTGAACATCTTCTGGTTTGCTGTGTTCCATTTCCATGCCTCCTTTACTATTTCCTTATGGCAAGTTTTTAATGTACCATTCATTGATTGCTTCTACATTTTCATTATATACATTAAAACGATAATATGTAATATTTTCGTTCTTCACCCTGATGGAGTTTTGATTCTGTATTTGTCTGCTACTCAGCAATATGATGCTACAGCTCTTGCAGTCTGAAATAATAGGGTTGTTTTCGTCAACTCTGTCTTTTAAATAGTATTGGCGCTGGTCGAGCTTCTCATGGTTTTGACCTTCTTTTTTCTTACAGTCAAGTGGACAGTATTCGCTGTGCATGACAGGCACTCTGCCATAAATCACTTTTTCTAGTTCTATTCCATGATTTTGGATTTCGCTGATTTGGATTTCAGTCAATTCATATGACAAGGTCATAGATTGTATGTTGTAGCGCTTCATTAGGTCCATGCTTGATGAGTTGAATATGTTCATACCACTATCTGCATATAAAGGAATCCCCCTGTCTTTAAACATGTCTAACTGCCCTAGATTGCTAATTAGCATAGCATCTAAATATGGACTTTTCGTTAGTGTTTTCCAGTTTGCTTTAATAGCATAATCGTGAAATCCTTTTGTAATCGCTGGCATTGCACCGACAAGTTCTATGCCTCGCTTCTTATATTGTTCCAATGTTTTATTATTTTTATCATCAAGAAAACATAAATAGGGCAAATATATGCGATGGATATGAAAATTGGGCAATGTACATCCATTACTCCATTGAAAATAATATAAGGAAACCTTTTTAGTCATTTGCTCTGTTTGGATATCGATTGGCTCTCTCCTTCTCCATTTGCTCTAATGCAAGTCTACGAAGCTTGTTCAACTCCGAAACGGGCGCTGTAACACCTGCTTCTAGATGTATGGCGCAATTGCTAATCATAAATGGGGTTCCCCCGGTTTTTTCTATTTGCTCACGGACTCTGGCCTCACCAATGGGAATATTTATGGCTTTTTCACAAATATATTCTGATTCTACCCTTATGGCGCTAATGTTGTTATTTTTTTCACATTCCTCTTCTTCTACTTCTAGTACAATTTGTTTGCCTATTTCTAGCCAAATCGAGGCATTTAGTCCTATTTTCTTTGAAAAGCCTTTTTCATAACTTTCTCTAGCCTCTTGGTTTAAATTCTTATCTGAAATTTTGTACACCTCATCTCCTATACTGACATTTCCCTCTATATACCCTGCTAAGATGGTATCACCTTTTAGCCCGGTTTCAATCCTCGTGTCCCCAGATTTTAGGGCTGTGACTATGTTTCCGGGTAGTGATTCGTTGACGATTTCAATCCCATCTCCCATGGACAACCGATTTTCTAGCTTGATTTGCACATATCGTTTTTGCGGATAGTACTTTGTCACCGTTCCTAAATATGTGCCCCAATGTTTGCCCCGTTTTGGCGTAATCAACATACCTTTTTGTTTTTTCTCAAAGTAGCCTGCTGTAAATCCGCCTCGATTGAACACTTGTAGCAAGTCTTGCATATCTTCAGCATCAACCTCTATCTTTTGGGTTGGGGACTTTGCATATTGGTCTAAATACTTTCTATAAACTCGTGTCACGATGGCCACATATTCAGGGCTTTTCATCCGCCCTTCTATCTTTAAACAGCTGGCGCCAGTGTCTATCACTTCGTCTAGATGGGTAATTAGGCACATATCCTTGGGACTCATCAAATGGTTTTTCTCTTTTATGATTTTTTCTTCTTGGTTGTCCTTGTCGATTTCAAGTAGTTCATATTGCATTCTACAGGGCTGGGCACATTGTCCTCTATTGCCACTACGTCCGCCAATCATGCTACTCATCAGACATTGTCCTGAATATGACACGCATATGGCACCATGAACAAAAATTTCTATTTCTACTGGTGCGTTCTCAACAATATGCTTTATTTCTTCTTTTGATAGCTCACGAGCCAACACCACGCGCTCAAATCCCATTGCTGCTGCTACTTTGACCCCTTCGATATTATAAATACTCCCTTGGGTACTAAAGTGTAGTGGCATATCTGGCATTTCTTTTCTAAGCAAGTCAGCAAGCCCAATATCTTGCACTATTAACGCATCTGCGCCTGCTTTGTAGGCAGACTTCGCATAACGAAGCACCTCTGGCATCTCGCTATCTGAAATTAATGTGTTCAGTGTAATGTAGACATTCACACCTCGAACATGTGCGTACTGTATGGCCTCTAGCAATTCTTCATCGCTAAAATTTTGCGCATTTTGGCGCGCATTGAACAGTTTTCCGCCCATATACACTGCATCTGCACCATTTTCTACGGCGGCTCTCATATGCTCTTTGCCACCAACGGGCACAAGGAGTTCAGGAATTTTTTTCATAAATTATTCTACCGTCACACTTTTCGCTAGGTTCTTTGGTTTATCTATATCGCATCCTTTGGCTTTAGCTACGTAGTACGCATACAATTGAAGCGGTATTATGCTCAGTAGCGGGGCTATTTCGTCAGCGCAATCAGGAATATAGAACACTTGATCTGCATGCTCTGCAATTGTCTTATGCCCTTCTTTGCCAATGGCAATAACATAGGCACCTCTGGCTTTGACTTCTTGAATATTTGAAAGCATTTTTTCAAACAGAACATCTTGTGTTGCGATGGCAATGACAAGGGTTCCTTCTTCAATCAATGCAATATGCCCATGCTTTAACTCTCCTGCGGGGCAGGCAAATGAATTAATGTAGGCAATTTCTTTTAATTTTAATGAGGCTTCTAATGAAGTAGAACTGTCTTGACCACGCCCAATGAAGAACGCGCTCTGTGCCTCATGTTTAGCCTCTGCCTCACGGGCAATGGTCAATTCGCCGGTCAACGCTTTTTCTATCTTTGATGGGATAGCCTTTAACTCGCCCACTATTTTGTTGCAATATGTTTGATCAATTTGATTTTTGAGCATACCCATGTGAAGTCCTATCATATACATGCAGACCATTTGGGTAGTATATGCCTTGGTTGATGCTACAGCTATCTCTGGTCCTGCCCAAGTATAAAACACATCATCAGATTCTCTGGCAACAGAACTTCCTACCACGTTTACTACAGATAGTATCCTCGCGCCTTTTTTCTTGGCCTCACGAAGAGCAGCAAGGGTGTCTAGTGTCTCTCCTGATTGGCTTACCGCAATAAATAGCGTATTCTTATCCACAAATGGATTCCTGTACCTAAATTCTGACGCTATATCTACTTCCACTGGAATACTCGCAAATTTTTCTATTGCATATTTCCCTGCCATACCAGCGTAGGAAGCAGTGCCACATGCCACTATGTAGATTCTATTGATATTTTCTAAATCCTCTTTTGTCAGTGATATGCCGTCTAAACTAATCTTGCCATCTGCCCCAATTCTGCGGCTTAGGGTTTCTTCTACCGCCTTTGGCTGCTCGTGAATCTCTTTGAGCATGAAATGCTGGTACCCGCCTTTTTCGGCAGAATCTTCGTCCCATGTTACATTGAATACATCTCTTTTCACTTGGTTGTATTTCTCATCATAGATTGTCACGCTACTTGCTGTAACAACTACAGTTTCATCGTTTTCTATTAAATACATTTTTCTAGTGTGGGTCAGAAGTGCAGGAATATCGGAAGCTATGAAATTGCAGCTTTCTCCGAGTCCTACGATCAGTGGGGCATCTTTACGCACCGCAATCATCTTGTCTGGTTCGCTTTGAGAAACTACGCCGATGGCATAGGCTCCCCGCATACGTGCCACCGCTTTTTTAACAGCTTCAAATAGGTCTCCTTCATAATAAATACCTATTAAATGCGCGATGACTTCAGAGTCTGTCTCAGATAGGAACACGCTGCCCTTTTCTTTAATAAGCCACTCTTTTATCTCAGCATAGTTCTCAATAATTCCATTATGCACAATGGCAATATTTCTTGACATGTCCATATGTGGGTGAGAATTCAATTCAGATGGTGCCCCGTGTGTAGCCCATCTGGTGTGTCCTATTCCCATATTAGCAGAAAACTGACGATCTTTGACTAGTTCCTCCAAATTGGCGATGCGGCCTTTGGCTTTGTGAATTTCTAGCTCACCATCTTCTATAAGCGCAATTCCTGAAGAATCATATCCTCTGTATTCTAATTTTTTTAGTCCATTTATTACTATATCGTAAGCTTTTTCATTGCCGATATACCCTACTATTCCACACATACGCTATGACCTTCCTATTTTGTGGCTACGCCAACTTTTTTGTTATAAGTTCTGCAAGTTCCTCTGCTAATTTGTTGATTTGCTCTTGGTCCTTGCCTTCTATCATGACACGCACGAGTGGCTCTGTGCCAGATGGTCTAATGAGCACTCTGCCCTCACCTGCCATTTCTTTTTCTAGCCTTTCAACAGCTGATTTTATCTCTTCGTCCTCCATATAGGATGTCTTGTTCTCATTTTTAATTTTGGCATTTTTCAGAACTTGTGGATATATTTCAATCTCTGCTGCTAATTCTGACATTTTTCGCCCTGATTTTTTGAGAGCGCTCATGACTTGAAGTCCAGCCAGTACCCCATCACCTGTTGTTGCGTAGTTCCTAAAGATGATATGACCTGATTGCTCACCGCCTAAAACACTTCCTGTCCTCAGCATGCTCTCTAGCACATATCTATCGCCCACTTGTGTGGTCTCAACTTTGCACCCTAGTTTTTCTAAGGCTTTGTACAGTCCCATGTTACTCATGACTGTGGCTGTCACCAAATTGTCTTTTAGCTTATTCTCAGATTTTAACAATTTTGCCAAAATATACATTATTCTATCGCCATCTACAATATTGCCCTTTTCATCTATTGCAATAAGCCTATCTGCATCCCCGTCAAATGCAAGGCCTAAATCCGCATTGACAGATACTACAAATTGCTTTAGGGCCTGTGGATGGGTAGATCCACAGTGATCATTGATATTGATTCCATCCGGCTCGTGGAAAATAGTCACTACGGAGGCTCCAAGTTCCCTAAATACACGGCTTGCCACCTTGTATGCCGCTCCATTGGCGCAGTCCAGTACAACTTTCATGCCTTCAAATCTTACATCCACAGTAGATTCTAAATAATCCGTAAATCTTCTAGCAGCATCCCCTTCATCCACAATGCATCTTCCTAATTTGTCGCCTGTAATGTGGGAGTTGACATCCATATATCTGAGCATTACGTTCTCAATCTCATCTTCTATTTTGTCGTCAAGCTTAAACCCTTCGGCATTAAAGAACTTAATTCCGTTGTCCTGGAAGGGATTGTGGGACGCAGAAATAACAATGCCCGCATCTGCCTTTAAGTGTTTCACCAAATACGCCACCGCTGGTGTTGGCAAAATACCTGCTTTGATCACATTGCCCCCCATGGATAGTATTCCTGCACTGATGGCGTCCTCTAACATGTCGCCTGATATCCTCGTATCCTTTGCAATTAGAATCGTTGGTCTTCCATTCTTTTTTGCCAGTACATATGTCCCTGCAATGCCTAGCTTAAAAGCTAAATCTGGTGTCAAGTCAGAGTTGGCTACCCCTCTCACACCATCCGTTCCAAACAGTCTTCCCATTCTTTTCTCCTCTCATCTATAGCTGATCTCTTTTTATTTTGTTATTGTTACTGTCGCTTGTTTTGGTTCTAATTGTTTGTCTATTAAAGGTCTGCCTGACTCATATTTTAAGTCAACCAAATGGGTGCCTTCATCCAAACCAGTCAAATCTAATGTGAGTCTACCTGCTCCTGTAGTATTTTGCGCGAACTTAATGGTCACTGCAAATCCCTCTTCGCTTATCTCTGCTTTTAACCCCTCGGCAAGTCCTGTAATAAATATATCCTTGGCGGCAAATTCCTCTGTTAATGTATCTAACAAACGAACATTAGCCTTGATCGTCGAGTTGCTCCGAGATAGATACACGTCTTCTGGTAAGTTGACGTGCAAGGTTAGCTCCCGATCAGGTGTCACCACATTGGATATATCCACTGGCTTTGTTTCAATCTGATTGACGTTGGCAAGGGTTTCTGCTGTTCCGACAACTTGCACTGTCTTCGGTGTATTAATAAGTTCTACGAATTGTCCAAGCTGATTCTTGTCGTTAGTGGTGACCACCTTTAATGGAACATTTTTTGTATCCATTAAAATCGCATGGGCTTTTACTTTTTCTGCACTCACTATGATTCCTTTTTTCTCTTTTCCATCATAATCTATGAGGACAATAGGTACATTCATTGTTTGGCTTTTTGTAATAGCAGACAAATCTGCCGTAGCTCTCACTTCCCATACCGTGGAAACCTGAGACAACGGACCTTTTATGGTGATTTTTGACGGCGATAGGCTCTCTATTATAGCTTCTTTGCCTGCTTGGCTGTTCCCAGTATACGCTATGTTAATCTCTCTCTCAGATTCAATTACATTCTCCATTTTCACTGTAATCAACACTGGATTCGTCTGATCCAAGGCTACATTCGATGGAAATTTTACATTTACCTTTAGATTGTTTTCACCACTTTGGGCGTGTGCCAAATCCACGCTAGCTGTAATATCTTCAGCAGAAACTTTGTCCATCTCAATTCTCTTTCCAATCAACCTCACGCTGACAGAAAACTCGCCTTTATCCATTATACTAAGCTGTTTTTCTTCTAGCACCTGCTCGTTCTGAAAAGCAACTTTTATATTAGGAAAGGTGGTTGTTACCTCAGGATTTACTTCACTGAGCACATACATCCAGAGAACAACTGCCCCTAGAATAGAAATAATCACATTGGTATTTAGTTTTTTAAGTGAATTAGCCATCATTTCTTCTCCACAGTTTTTTGATTACGTTACGAACACCTTTTTCGTTTTGTTGCTCTTCTACGTATATATTCATTACTATTTTACTTACGGCTTTTATACTTAATGACCTAGAAAGTTTTCCATCAATGGCTATGGAGATTGTTCCTGTCTCTTCTGAAACAATCAGTGCCAAGGCATCTGAATTTTCGGTAAGCCCTATGCCTGCCCTGTGGCGAGTTCCCAATTCTTTGCTCAAGCTCTTGTTGGCGCTAAGGGGCAATACACAGCTGGCAGCCGCAATCCTATCGCCTGATATAATCACTGCACCGTCATGAAGCGCTGTATTGATGGCAAAGATATTTAATAATAATTCTTTAGAAATCCGTGCGTCTAATCTGGTGCCTGTCTCCATAATATCACCCATAGCTGTTTGGTTTTCAAATATAATCAATGCTCCAATTTTATTATCGGAGAAGTATTTTACGCTATCTGTAATCTCTCCCACTATTTCTGTGGCTTTCTCTAAATCCACAGACAAAAAAGCCCTAGGTAAATAACGACCTCTTCCAAGGTACTCCAGCGCTCTTCTAAGTTCAGGTTGGAATACTATGATAATGGCAATGACCCCGATGGTCATTGTGTTCTTCAGTATCCAGTGAATCGTATATAGGTGTAAGACATCGCTCGTCTTTGTTGCGATAAGCAAAATAAGCAAACCTTTTGCAATTTGCTCTGCTCTTGTCTCTTGTATAAAATTTAGAATCTTATATAGTCCAAATGCGACAATTGCAATATCTATGATATCTATAATCCTCACACTGGAGACTACATTGGTAAACATCTCCTCTATTACGTTTGGCATATTCAAAATTTCCCCTACTCACCCAGTTTTATGGTTCAGAATCAATGGATTCATTATAACGTAAACATGGTAATTTTTCAATAGCTACATCAAAAAAAGATATAAAAAAACGGGGCACTATGTCCCCGTTTTTTGACTAATTTTTTGCTTCTAATAAACCATATTTTCCGTCTTTTCTCTTATATATAACATTGACCTCATCAGTCTCAGCATTGGTGAATATAAAGAAATCATGATCGATAAGTTCCATTTGAAGGATAGCTTCATCTGCACCCATTGGCTTTAAGTCAAAGCTCTTGGTCTTAACGATGGTGTTCTCAGATTGCTCTGATTCTGGATAATCTGGAATTGCATCAAATACAAATTCATTGTGGTCCTTATGTTTCCTTTGCAATTTGCTCTTATGCTTAGACATCTGGCTGGCTAACTTGGATACTACATTATCTAACGCTAAATAAAGGTCATACGTGGTGTCTGTGGCTCTAAAGATGGTGCCTTTAATGATTAGGGTTGTTTCTGCTGTGTATCTCTGTCTATTGTTGTCGGTCTCCATAGTGATTTGAGCATTAATATCTCCTGAAAAATATCTCTCTAATCTTTCAAATTTGCCTTCTATAGCGTTTTTTAGGTGGTCTTTAACTTCAAAGTTTCTTCCTATAATTGTAAATTTCATGGTGAATACCTCCTATTTGGTCTTTATAGCATTATACCAATATTCTACAAAGATTTCAACTTTCCCATCATTTTTTTCTCATGAATTGGATTGGCATCAGTTTTGCTGAGCTGACCTGGTCTTTTCCCCCACACACGCCTGCTGGAACTCTCGCTCAGGGTCACTTTCACTACTCATTCTCTCGAATACTCGGCAGGGCTTACAACTAACCGCTCTATGCTCACGTTTGCCATTTTAGCAAAACGCTTACGTGGATCCTTTTGCCCGCGACTGGCATGGACTTGCAACCACAGCCTCAGCAAAACTGATGCCAACTCCTTATGAAAATTGAAATTCTTTTAGCCTAGATTCTAGTCCTGAGAATCTCTCAAGGATTTTATTATTATCTACCATGTTGATTAAAACATTCTCAGATCCTATGAGTATCACTGCTTTTTTTGCCCTTGTCACCGCTGTATATAGCAGATTTCTGTTGGCAAGCATTGGCGGAAACCATGCCATAGGCATGACCACCAGCGGGAACTCACTGCCTTGACTCTTATGCACTGTGACAGCATATGCCAGCTCTAACTCTTCCAATTGGCTGAACTCGTATCTGACAAATCGTTTTTCATCATACACCACATTGACTATACCGTCCTCTGCATTGATACTGTGAATAAAGCCTAAATCTCCATTGAACACCCCTTGCCCATCAGCCGTGAAGTTGTCCATAGATTTCCATTCCATGTCATAATTGTTTTTTATTTGCATGACACGATCGCCCTTTCTGAACACTTTGTCTTTGAATTCTTTTTCATCAAGGCCTGGTCCTGGTGGATTTAATATTGCCTGCATTTCTTTGTTCAGATTTACACTACCTAAGTTTCCTTTTCTGGCAGGCGTTAGTATTTGAATGTCATTGACTGTCATCTCTTTAAAGTATGTGGGCAACCTGTTGATGCACAGGTCCTTTATGGTGTCTAATATTGATTTTTCTCCATTTTGCCGTAGCAAGAAAAAATCGGTGCCTTTGCTATTGCACGATGGATAATCTCCTTTGTTAATCTGATGGGCATTGACTACAATCATGCTCTCCTTGGCTTGCCTAAATATCTCTATGAGCCTGATACTGGTAATCATATCGCTGCCTATTATATCTCTTAGCACATTGCCTGCCCCTACTGACGGTAACTGGTCGGAATCTCCTACTATAACCAATCTGGTGCCATATGGCATAGCCGCAAGCAGTCCATTCATCAAAAGAATATCGATCATGGAAGCCTCGTCCACTATCACAGCGTCGCATTCCAGTTGGTTTTCTGCATTCTTGCCAAATCGCATAGTATCTTCATTTTCGGAATAGGCATATTCCAATAACCGATGTATTGTCTTAGCCTCGCGACCTGTTGTCTCGGTTATTCGTTTGGCTGCCCTGCCTGTAGGCGCTGCTATGGCAATCTTTAGCCCACAATTTTCAAATACTTGGATCAGTGTATTGATGGTGGTGGTTTTACCCGTTCCTGGTCCACCTGTTATAACGCAGACACCACTGAGGGTGGCGGTTTTCACTGCATTTTTTTGATTGTCGGCTAGGACAATGCTTGACTCAGTCTCCACCTTTTTGATCATACCATCTACATCTGCCTGGATATCTTTTGGCTTTGCCCTACTCAATGTCATCAATTGTTTGCAGACATTTTTTTCGGCATAGGCATAGGAGGGCAGGAATGCCACAGTGCGACCTTGGAGGGTTTCCAGAGAAATTTCTCCATCTAGTGCCAACAATGTGATCTCATCTTCCACCAAATTCATTTGTATTTCAAGCAGCTCAGCTACTCTTTCACTTAGCAGCTTGTGGGGGTAGAAGGTATGCCCCTCTGCGGCCATTTTAGACAGCACAAATTTGACCCCAGAGCCTATCCTATAGTGAGAATCTCCCGCTATGCCTAACTTCTCCGCTATTTGGTCCGCTTTCTTAAAGCCAATGCCAAATAAATCATCGACAAGTCTATATGGATTTTCTCTTACGGCGTTCACTGATTCTGCCCCGTAGACCTTATATATTTTCATGGCATATGACGCATTGATTCCATACTTTTGGAAAAAGAGGGCAATCTCTGCGAACTCTCTGTGAATAATGAAAGACTCTGCAATTAGCTCCGCCTTAGCTGTACCAATTCCTTCTATCTCTGTCAATCTGTTTGGGGTTTCTCTGATGACATCTAATGTTTTCACACCAAATTTTTCTACCATGCTTCTGGCTGTCTTTGGGCCTACTCCGCGCAAAACCCCTGATGCCAAGAAAACTTCTATTCCATGCAAATCAGAGGGCAAGTTCTCCGTATACTCAGATACGACAAACTGCTCTCCATAGTTAGGATGCTTTTTCCACGTGCCTTTCATGGTAACGTCTCTGCCCTTGCTAATGCCCGGCATATAGCCGACTATAGTATATTCCTCTAGATCCTTCTCGTTTTCCACAACTGCCACGGTATAGGCATTCTCATCGTTATAATATACGACTTCCACTATTATTGCACTTTTTTCTATTAATCCGGTATCCATCTACCTTCTCTTTCTATCCGTCAACTTGACCTTGGTTCTTAAAGGCATTTTGTCCCGCTGCAAAGGTGACCACATGCACAATATTGGCACCCGCTTCTTTTAAGGCCTTCGCGCATCCATCGGCCGTACTTCCTGTTGTATACACATCGTCTACCAGTAGAATCTTTTTCCCTGCAAAATTTTCAGGTAGCGCTACTTCGAAGGCTTCAAACATATTCTGCCTACGTTCATGGGCCGATAGCTTTGCCATAACTTGGGTTTTTTTACCTCTAATGAGAGATTTTGTATCCATAGGCAGTCCCATTCTAATGGCAAGGTATTTTGCCATTAACTCTGCTTGGTTGTACCCTCTGCTTTTCTTTTTTTTCTCGTGCATAGGCACAGGCACTACGGTTTGGTAGCTGCCCACCAATCTGTCAGCTAGAATCGTAGCAAGGTTTTGAGCAATATAGCCTTTACCGCCATATTTAAGCCCATGTATGAGTGGTTTTGTCATGTCATCATAAACCGCACAGGTATATCCTTTATCGAAGATGTGGTCAATGTCCCTACAATCTGTACATTCTTTTAGTACATACCAGTCTTGCAGAACTTTGCCACAGGTATGGCAGGTCTTGTTGTTGGCCCATCTAATGGATTTTATACAAGTTTGGCAAAGTCCGTATTCTTCTCCATCTATGACCGCCCCACAGCATAAACAATATATATTGGGTGGGTATAGCAAGTCTAAAAATTCCTTAATCAATGGGTTTGTATATCCTTCTTCCGTCTAAGGTGAATACCCTCTCGGAAAAATATCCATGCTCTGTGGAGGATAAAGCCTCTATCATGTCATACATCTTAGCATCTATCATATCCAAATAGTGAAGCATCTCTGCTTCTGGAAAAAGAGGTTTTTTAGGGCTTCCATACTCAGGCTCATAATGATGGGAGATCAGCATATGCTCTAGCATAATCATCTTCTCTTCACCCATGCCTAGCTCTCTGCCTATGCGGTCAATAACCTTAACGCCTTGTACTAGGTGTCCTAGCATTTGTCCTTCAAAAGAATAGCCTGAAGCCATACCATACTGGTTCGACTCTATCTCAGTTAATTTCTCAATGTCATGGAGTATGATGCCAGCCGTCAACAAGTCTTTGTTTAGATTTGTATATACTTGGCAAAGAGCTAAACCAGATTCTAGCATACGCTTTATATGATACAAAAGTCCGCTCATAATGGCGTGATGATTTTTAGCAGCTGCTGGATAATACATGAGTTTGTCTCTATTGTCTGTAATCATCTTGTGGCAAAGGGCTTGTAGCTCCTTGTCTTGCATTGCCATGATTTTTTCCATGATAAAGTCATACATATCTTCAGGCTTTTCTGGTGCTGCTTTGACATAGTCAGTCATAACCAAGTTGTCGTTGGACATGCTTTTTCGAATCTTACTAATCCTTACTTGCTTTGCACCATTCCATTCAGTCACACTGCCTCTGATCTTGATAATATCTCCATCAGAAATTGTTTTGAATATACTTAAGTCTTCCTCTGTAATGTCCCACTGTTTCCCGCTAACATCCCCTGTTTTATCGCACAAGGTCACATCTAAATACTGTTTTTTATTGGCTCCTATTTTCACGCCAAAGTTTTTGATCATGAAAAAACTCTGTACGTCTTTCCCTATCTCTAATTCCTCCAAAAAAGTCTCTTTCAAAATACCCTCCTAATTTGCTTTTTATTATTATATCATAAGTGCAAATTGTTAATGCAATTTGCTACCGAGCGATACAATAAATGCATCTTGGTGTTTATTATACCATGAGTTAAGATTAAATGTCAATTTTTTACAATTCATTCTTTCAGTTTTTCTTGCAAAAGTTTTTGTTAGATTGTTATGAATTAGTATATAATAGATGTGCTAACTAATAAAGACTAAATATATTTTGTGAGGTATTTTGAATATGAACATAGGACAAGTTAGGGTTGCTGCCGTCACCCCAAAGCTAAAAATTGCCAATACGGACTATAACGTGGATGAGATTTTGGCTTGTGTGAAGACTGCCAGCAAAAAAGGGGCGGGCATTATTGTATTCCCAGAGCTGTCCATAACAGGGGCAACTTGTGGTGATGTGTTTTTTCAAGATTTTTTATATCAAAAGAATTTGAAAGGACTTCAAAGAATTGTCAAGGAAACCAAAAAATACAAAGTTGCTGTTGTGGTGGGTTTTTATCTAAAACTTGAAAATCACTATTATAG
>JAVBKP010000134.1:0-15625 GCA_031553975.1 Anaerovoracaceae bacterium
CAAATATCTGAAAACTTGAAAAAGAGGATGATAAGAAAAGGATGTGCTGAAGAGGCATTAAGGCCATTTATACAGGAGAGGGGAGGCGCTTAAACTGCAGGTAATTGAGTTTTTTAAATTTATCTTGATTTTCGTATCAGGAATCCTTTTGCTAAAAGTGGATATTTTCAAAACAGAAAGTAGCTTTTCAGTGAAAGAAAGCATGTTGCAAAGCAAAAGAGACATAATCATAGCAGCGATGCAACAAAACAAACAAATTAGACTTATGAAAAAGGTTCAAATCCTAATAGAAAATACAAAAACAGCAAAGAAAGCGTTCTATTTGATGGAGGCTTTTTCTTTTGCGCTTGGAAGCATAGCGGGAGGCGTTTTGTTCAAAGGCGCTTTCCTAGCCGTGGTAACAGGCATCGCATTGATGGTGCTACCAATTTACTATCTCATGTACAAGGATAAACGTAGGCTTAGAAAATTTGAGACAGAGCTAATGCACGCCATGGGGCAGATTACAAACTCATATATAAGCCTAAACGATATCCAAAAGTCATTTGAGAGGTATATTGAGGAAAAAAATAGATTTGTTTTAGAGAAAAATAGGCAAACCACAGTGTTTGACGAATTTCTAGCAGAAATAAAATTTCAATCACCATCTACTGTACTTGCTTTGAAAAAATTAGGCGACAAGGTAGATAATAAGTACTTTAAAGAGTGGATTAGGCTACTAATTTTATGCCAGAAAAACAGCGAGCTAAAATTTGGATTAGAACCTGTTGTTAGATCCATGAATGATCAACAGAACAATGAAGTTGAGCACGATACAGCCATGGCAGCCGCGTGGCAAATGTTTTTTTTAACAATAGGAGCGTGTTTCGCGCTACCGCCATTGATGGGACAAGTCAATAGTGATTGGTATGCTGCACTGACAAAAACTACAGGAGGGCAAATTTTAATTTTGCTTATGATTGTAGCAGCAGTAGTACAGTCTTTTTATGTACTAGCAATTACCAAGAAGAAAAATGAAATTATGTAATTACATTCAATGGGAGAGGGGGAGTACATATTAGTATACTTATTCTATTTGTTAAGATCATATCCGTTTGGCTAGTGTTGAAGGCCTTGGATTTGATCACTTCTGCGGTGACAAACATGCCGCCTAAGTCTAGCCGAAAGGCCTTTAGGAACTCAATCATGATTAAGGTATCGCTAAAAGATAGGGTCTTGAATTCAATTGTGATGCCTGCGACTAAACCAATAGCGAAGCTTATACGGCTTTCGGAATCTCGGGTGGAGGAGATGGAAATTGAGCTGGGCCGTGTTGGGATACCACTCACGCCCCAAGAGTATTATGCGAAGGCGATAGTAATAACGGCACTGACGATACCGCTGACGGGTTTGCTTATGCTAGTGGGATTACAAAGTATGATACCATTGGCACTGCTCATCACAGGGATGATGTTTCATAGGAGCATTAACGAAATTAGAGAGCGTGAGAAGAAAAAGAAAGAAAAAATTGAGTTTTTGCTGCCAGGATTCATTAGGGCCATTTACTATAAGCTCAACGATAGCAGTAAAGGAAATAATTTAGTCCAGGTGGACTTGATACAGATATTTGAAGATTATCTGTTAATTGCTAATAATGATATTTTTTACTATGACGTATCAACATTGATATTTGATATGAAATCAAGCTCGATTGAGTCAGCTTTGAACGAGTTCAAAAAGCGAATATCTATACCAGAGGTGACTTTTCTAGTCAATGCATTGCTTGGAATTCACAGGGGAGAGGCACAAAATACGGCACTTGAAATGCTGGCACAAAATATGGATGTGAAAGCCCGAGAAAACCATAAGAAAGCCCTACAAAAAATACCTGGCAAGGTCTTTGCAGCATGTTGGCCACTGGTAGTTATAACGGTAACTGTAATGCTATATATGGTTATTGCAGATATGAGATTAAAAGCCATGGGAATAAACGTAATATAAATAATGGAGGATGAAAAATGATACAAAAAATCAACAAAACCAGCAAACAGGTTTTTAAAAAGGGGACAGAGAGGTTAAAAGTAGAAGCAAGAAGTTTTACTAAGATATTAAAAGATCAATCTGGGATGACGGCATTTGAGTTTTTTATGGGATTTGCTGTATCAGTTATTTTTGTGGGGCTACTTATTGTAGCAGGCAAGAAATTTATGCCAGAAATGACTGATAAAGTTGTTAGCAGCTTCATGAATCTATTTTAGCATGGGTAGAACTATGACTAAAAAAAAGTTGCTAAGAGTGCTGGGGAATCAGAAGGGCATGACAGGAATTGAAATTTTGCTAATAGCATTTTTTTCGTTGATATTGGTCACTTCGGGGATGCATATGCTAGCGGCCAGTGTAAAGCACTCTGAAGTGGATTTTGCGGCGAGAAGGGTTGCAAGGCTCATTGAGGTAGAAGGTGGTGTTACACCTTTGGTATATACTACGTTTGAAAGCTTAAAAAAGGAAATAGACGTGCCCGATGCAAAGCTGCAGATCACAGATGTTAATTATTTCAATGCTGCTGAGAAAACCATACAGCTGAAAGAGATGTTTAAAGTTCATATAGTAGCGCAGTACCACTTAAAAGTGTTAGATCCATTTGGGATGGAACCAATATATTATGACATCCCGCTAGTCGGTGAAAAGTCAGGAATGTCGGAGGTATATCACAAACCATGAGAGTAAGAAAAAGTAGTAGATCCTGGACGCTGATCCAGGATCAGCGGGGAAGCGGTGCCGTATGGCTGCTATTTGTTGTATTCGGCTTTATGCTAATGATCTCGGTAGCATTGGAATATTCACGCTGGATTAACGTAAGAGAAGCAGTATATTCAGACCTAGATAGGGTCATGAGTATTGCGATAGAAGAATCCATGATGGATGCCTATAGATCTGATTACGATGGGCATCTCGACCCAGGTATCACAGAAAGAGCATTTTATAGAGAACTAAACAATAGCCTAAAGCTAAATTCTCGCCTAGAACGAACCAAATCTGATGGGACAGTAGTTTATACCATCCACATCAAAAAACTAAACGTGCTGGAAGATACAGCACGTTTAGAGGTGTTTGCCGAAGCCACTATACCCAGCAAGCTCTTTCGGATGAATATTACTGTGCCGATAGAGCTGATTAGTAAGAATGGTAGGGTGGGGTGATGTAGATGTGCAAAATGTTATTATCAATTAATCCTGAGCATGTAGAAAATATAATGAATGGGAAAAAACAATTTGAATTCAGAAAAATTAAATGTAAATCTGACGTGAACAAAATAATAATTTATTCGACGGCACCTGTGATGCGTGTAGTGGGCGAAGTTGATATTACCGGAGTTATTGAAGATTCACCAAATGAAGTATGGGCACTGACATCAGAGCATTCTGGTATTAGTAAAATATTCTTTGACAAATATTTTCAAGACAGAGAAAAAGCAGTGGCCTATAAGCTTGGCAAAGTGAAAAAATACAATAAGGCACTTACCTTATCTGATATTGGTGTCCGTTTCGCTCCTCAATCATTCATCTACATATAGGCGTATGCGTTAGAGGAGATTACCTTGTCTGTATACATATTTGATTAGGGCTCAATTTTCATAAAGAAACAAAACCAAAAGTCCCATCTTCAAGTTCGGCTTGAGAGTGGGACTTTTGGTTTTGATAAGGCTATTCGGTAATAGACAGTTCTTCTTTCAAGGCTTTTTGAAGTATGGATGAAAAGTTGATTCCAGCTTTTTCAGCCTCTTCATTTAGCCAGGAAGGGATTGTTAAATTTTTGCGTATAGTGCGCATTTCATGCTTGCGTCGATAGACGTCAATATCCACATCTACGAGAGTGAGAATATCTTCTTTATCATGGGAAATTGAATTAATACCTGATGAAGGAGGGATTTCTCTTCCCGCATATTGTTCCGCTACACACCAAATGCAAATAGCATCTCTTGCCATTTCTATGGCATCAGCAATATCAGTACCTTGAGTATCAATTTCTAGATCAGGCACAGATACAAGATAGTATTGTGCGCCCTTTGAAATTACAACAGGATAAACAGCTTTCATAATATACCTCCTTGAGCTTGGGATAAAGGAACGGTTATTCAATACCGTTTCGCTTAAGAATTTTTTTAACTAGAATTTCATCAATTTCAGTATGACGCCCAATGGGTTCATTTTTTATACCATTGGTGTAGATGTCATGATTTCCACCATGATGAGAGAAGTACCAACCATTCTTTTCAAGTTTTCTAATCAAATCTTTACGTTTCATTGTTATGATTGCCTCCCTATACTTATATTATACGCATTATATACGCATAGGTCAATTGCTTTTTTATAAAATTACTAATTATAATGTTGCGCTCTTAATTTAGCCTTAATAACTCGCTACCGCTTTTAGTGTGGCCAACACTATGATTAGTGTAAAAAGAGGTTGCTGAGCACGCTAGCAAATCAGAAAGGCATGACAGGAGCCGTATGGCTGTTATTTATTGTTTTCATCTTCACTTCATGCTAATCATCTCGGTAGCACTGGAATATTCACGCTGGATCAATGTAAGAGAAGCAGGATATTCAGACCTAGATAGAGCCATGAGCATCGCAATAGAAGAGTCCATGATGGATGCTTATAGATCTGATTACGATGGGCATCTCGACCCAGGTATCACAGAAAGAGCATTTTATAGAGAACTAAACAATAGCCTAAAGCTAAATTCTCGCCTAGAACAAACCAAATCTGATGGGACAGTAGTTTATACCATCCACATCAAAAAACTAAACGTGCTGGAAGATACAGCACGTTTAGAGGTGTTTGCGGAAGCCACTATACCCAGCAAGCTCTTTCGGATGAATATTACTGTGCCGATAGAGCTTATTAGTAAGAATGGTCGGGTGGGGATGTAGTGGAAATGCTATTCAGTCATGGATAGTTCTTCTTTTAGGGAGTTTTGGAGCGCAGGTTGACTTGGTGAATTTGGTATTACAGGGAAATGTGCTTCAATATATTTTTCTAAATCTAGTTCATTAGAATATGTGTCAAACCAGGTGCTGTTTCCTAAGCTATTGAAATAGTCAAGCTGTTTGAAAACTCGTATACTATCTACAATACTTGATTTATAATTAGGATTTGACTCATTTGAGAGATATTCACCCTTTGCGATTTTTACTTTTTCATCTACATATATTTTAACATTTTTTCCAGTTCCTTTTGCTACAAGATATTCCATAAAACTTATGCTTGGAATTTCTTTTATGACCCTATTTACATCCTCAATATAGCATTTATATTTTTCACCGTGATATTTCCCACCAAAGCGGCCTGTAAAGATGTAAACAACGTGTTTACAGGTGAGCATTATATCTATACAATGATCATTTGGATGCTTTTTAGTAAAGGAATTATCAATGGAAGGAAAATCTGGCTCTTCATACGCCATAACTGAATATCCGCGTTCTCTTAGTAATTGATAAATCCGCTTTCGCAAAGTAGGAATATCATTTCCTGTTGAGCAAAGGAAAACTTTATTATTATTCCAGTTACCCATTAACGAAGTATCAAAATCCCTAAGCTTATGCACGCGGTGTTCAGCAACGAATACTTCAGAACTATTAACAACTAAATAGCTGGGAATATATTGCTTAAAAGAGAGCTCGCGCTCACTCTGAATTATATTGGCAAAACCAGGATGCACATAATATAAAACGGCTTCTGGCAAAGATTGGTGCTTAGAATCAAAGACACTAGAGCCAATGTGCTTTATTTTATTCTTATATCCATGCTCACTTACGCTTTTATAGATGCATCCTAAAAGACCTATATTATATAAAGTAGAGAAAAAATGTAAATTTTCACAACTTTTGCAATTATATGTTAACGACGGGTTGTTATTGATTTCATGACAGTAAAATTGCATAGACTCACTTGTAAAAATATTTGTTTGCAATAATTGTGCCGAATTAAATATCTTCTGCGCAAATTGAATATTGTCATCATGGCTCATAAATGGTTGCAGAAAGCTTATATAAGAGCGGCAAATCGTTGTGGAAACTTGATTCACCCAATGGCGAAAAACACGCATTTTACTGCTAGAGTCACCATTTTTGACGGAATCATTAACTACAATTTCTCTATATATTGCCATACCCATTTCCATGATATCTCGAGGGCGTTGCAGTGAGTGACGATGCATATATGCCCAAACTGATTCGTCAATACCAGTTCTGTGTGGGATGGCATTGAACCCCACAAATGATCTCTGAGGATTCAAAATACGTTCACTTGGGAAGCATAAACCCTCATCAGATTCATTTAAAATATATAGATTGAACATCTTTTGCAAGTCTTCATATGTATAGGTGAGCTCAACTATACGGTGTAATAGCTTTGAATATTCAACGGAGATTGCTTCAGCGCCATATAATGATTCTTGACGAATACTATAAAAAATTTTAATATGATGTCTAGCAGAATATATCTTATAGACAGCTTCTGCAAAAGCGAGTTGGCAATATGACCAAATAGAAGCGTTGAAATGACCTTGAGAAGAAGGTGTGTTACCAGGTATAGGATAAAAGCCACGATTGAAAGGCTCTTCTAATTTGTCAACAAATATAGCAATAGGGCGGTTTATTGATTTTAACATATCAAATAATAATGGTGAGTACTGTATGAATAAATTGAGTTTGGCTTTATCCTTCATTGCAAGAATGCGATGAAGGACATTAAAAATTCCAGTATTTTTTTTGGCAATAAGTAGTTTTATATCAGGCGGAAAATCTTCAAGGTCCATTAAATCAATATTTTCGTTAATCTCCTTAAGGGACAGCAAATAAATTGCTATGCACGAAATCCAAAGAGATACCCAATTGTTATAGCTTGATAGTAGCGTCATGTGCATCTTGCTAAGAATTATAGGGCCAGAAGTATCCAATAAACAATCTTTTGGTAAAGTTAAATAATGAGAGTCTTCTATCATCTGAAGCCGCTTTATCTTTAGTAAATATGTTTTCCCCATACCTTTGCAAGCGGAAATTCCCATTGAATCCTTTGATGATAAGAATCTACTGATCGGAGCATTTGTATATAAATTTTTAATAATATCTTCATCCTTAAAATCAAAGATATCTGCTTCTACGTTCCATATACACATATCGAAACCTCCATTGGTTGTAATATTTAATAATAATAGCAAGCTATTTATAGATTAGGAACAATACCATACGTGCTTGCAATACATAAATGAGCACTATTTTGGAAGATTGCACTAAAACCCTCTAAGCCTTCCGCCTACATTTATAAACAGTTCTTTCATCTATATTGGCTATTGTATCAGACTTTGAAACAGGAGTTTCTTGCTAATCAGACCAATTTTCTGACAAGTAAATATAATCTATGAACTCGGCTCGTGTCGATTTGCAATAAAGCTTTTTGTTTGGTTGCCCAGTAGTTCCATTAGTAAGACCATTACTAGTACCTGCAGACTCAAAAAACCACTTTTGCCCATCAAGAGTTATAATCTTCTTATCCCCATTGTAGTTGCTATATGACAGGCTCGTTCCTGCTGAATCAATCCAAGTTTCATTGTAGCTATAAACGCTTACACTAAGAGCACAACTATCACATTTGGTGTTACAATACGGTTTTCGATGACCTGCATCACATGCAAAGTAATAAAATCTATACTGGTCTTTAGAACTGAGCTTTTCAGTATTTGAATCCGAAATTGAAGGTTGACTATCGCTCCAAGTACCATCAACCCAGCCGGTATACTTTCCTGTAGGGGTGCTAGAATTCAATGTGAAGCTGGTTGGCGAACTGGGTTTTGTCGTGGAGTTAATTACTTCTTTTGATTTATAACGATACTGCTTAATTGAGGTTATTTCATATTCTTCATCAGAAGGTCTGCTTTCGAAAATGCTGTAGGAATCTTCCCCCTTGCTTATTGTTAGTAAAATTTCAGCACTTGAGTCAATCTTCGCCAACGGAGCGATAGATTGTGATATTACAAAACCTTCACGTATACCTTGATAATTAAATTCTCGTTTGATTGTATAGCCGATTTTTGAATCAACAAGTTTAGCAATAGTAATTTCCAATTAATTACAAATTTAGGTTTTAAAATATAAATGCTGAAAGATCTAACTCTTTTCTTTTCGCACATATGTAAATAAGGCATTCTACAAAATTCGACATGGAACCTTAAAAAAAATAAATTTGTTAATATAGATTCTACGTAGTAGCCCATTTAATTCAGGGCGACATTACCATAAATTTTATATTATAGTTAGACAAGAAGTCAAACTGTTTTACACGAACTTTTTGTTCGTGTAAAACCATTTTTAGGACTATAATCCATATTAACCCAGTGTTTGTAATCGGACATAATGGCTAGACATTCGCATTTGCTACTCTATTTTAAGATTTTTTATAGTGCATCTAAAAAATGTGAGAGTTACGCACATTTTACAAAATTTAACATTTGCATTTAAAATCCAAATGCCATTTGGTAATATAGAACCACTAAAAAGAGGGTTCTAATTGTGGCAAATAAAAAACTAAAGGTACTGGAAGACCAGCACCTTTAGAAGCATTCACCGAAGTAGTTATTCAATTTTAAAAATTCAAATCAACAGTATCACTATATATTAATAACTCGCTACCGCTTTTCGTGTGACCAACACTATAATTTAGTATAATAATTTCTTTACGAAAACGTGAATACAAATCGTAAATGGTATCGCATTCATCATATGTTACCATCCACTTATAATTCAAATCTCCTATTAATTGTGCAAGGTTAGAATGATCTTGTATTGAGAAAGAATTTCTGTAAAGAACAGGGCCTTTCTTAACATAAGGAGGATCAATATTCAGAATGGTTTCGTTAATATTATAATTTGGTAGTACATTTTGAATGAAGGCATGAGCGTCAAGGTTAAAGAACTCTATTCTTTCTCTTTGCCCATAAATCCAATAAATTTTATCTATCAAACTTATTTTATTAAAACGTGCATCCAAACCATAATTTCCAGTTTGTGCGTGACCGCCTATAGGACCACCCGATATTATTCCAGAAACATTGCATCTATTAAGGTAAAAAGTAGAAAAAGCTACTTCTATGGGTGTATGGTTGAAAGGGTGCGCATGAATCACTCGCTGCGCAGCCCAGATATTCATGTTTACTTCACAATTATCTATCAATTCACATAATTCATGAGCATTGTTTAAACATGCGTCCCAAAAGCAGTAAATACCGTAGTCGATATCATTTAGAACCAACCTGTCAACATCTCTACAAAATAAGAGCTGTAGGGCTAATCCGCATCCTCCCGCAAAGGGCTCAATATATGTAAAGTTATTTCCACAATAGTTTTGTGAAATAATAGGTTTTATTAAATTATATATTTTTGTTTTGCCGCCAGGATATCTAAGCGGTGATTTTGTTTTAGGCATGCTCTTCACCTCAAACTGATTATATCACAGCATAATCTTTTTGGCCATAGCAAAAATCAATAAAGGCAAGCAAATAAAAATTTCTGATATATATGAAAAATTTCTTTAATTACGATCGAACTGGGATAAATATCTGTGTTATGCATATAACCATTAAATAATTGACGAACGCCACCTTTTTCGGTTTCAGTTTTGATTGCACGCCCTTCAGCAACAGATAATTTATTTTTACTGACCATATCATCTTTTGCTGCAATTATTGCATCTTTAAACTCAATGCCAGTTGCATCTCCGTTGTTTGTTTGAGGATGCTTATTATATTCCAAATATTCCTTTGCGCATAACTCAATTAGGGCACGTAATAAACAACCACATGCATTAGTATACGTTTCAACAGGTAGGCTTTTAAGTTCTTGAACAATTTGGTTTATTCGATGATTGCGGGATTGAATCCTAATTGATGGGGGAATTACAGATGGACAGTTTTTGAAAGGGTCTTTTGGCATTTTTTGCCCTGGTAAAACTATATTTACTGGTTCTGGCACATGAACTTGAAGAGAGATTTGATTATTTCCCTCATTAATTATATTTTTGGCTGCTGTATCAACTCCGCTATAACTGTCGTCCAAAACAGTTGCATGATTTGAGGTATCTAAATCAGTTATATCAATGGAGAAAGCTTCTATGCTCGCTGAGCTCGCAATTTCGGTTTCTACATCAACCTCGCTATAATTATCGTCCAAAACAGTTCCATCATTTGAGGTATCTAAATCAGCTATATCAACAGATAAAGGCTCTATTTTCTCTGAGGTTTCAATGATTATGTCTAAGTCAGGAGTAGAGGGACAATATTCAGCAAGATATTCTTCTTCCATTTTCTCGAAAAACTCTTCTATTTCCTTTTGACCATAAACCAATCCAACGGTCTGCCCGCGCAAAGTATCTGCTACAAGCCGTATTTTTTGTGTAAACTCATCCTTACATCCTGGAAGAATCTTATAAGTAGAACTTTCTTTAAGTAAACGGAAGAAATCTAAGCCAACAGGTCTAAGAATACGTTCCCAATTTGTTTTCGTAACACTCACAATTTGTTGGGAAGTTAATATCCCTTCGTTCTCAAGAAAATCTAAAAAAATAACAAGGTTTGCTTTACCATGCACCCTATAGTCAAAACGTCCTTTTTGTTTAGAATTCCATTTCACAGTACCAATTCCATTTTGTTCGCCAGAATGCCGCAATTCAATAGCGTGTATAAGATTTGGGTCATTTTCAGATGGAAAAGCAATGACATTAATACGGTCAAAGTCAATTTTTTTTCGACCATCAATTTGAGAAATCTCCTTTGCAATGGAAGGATATTTGCCCTCAATTAAATGGGGATTTTCCAATAGCTTTAAGGCAGTAATTCGACGATTCCCTTCTGCTACTTGATAATATCCTTTTTCGGGATCAGGAAACACGGCAAGACCGTCCAAAGGGCTTAATCCAAACTTTGTAATGTCTTTTGCAATCTGCACAATCTTCCGTTGCTGATCTTCGACAATTTTGTAGAGTGATTCTTCCTCATTTTCAGACTTTGAAAGCCTAGGATTATCAAGATATAGCCTGATTTCAGATAACTTTAATACTTTCTGCATAGTGACACCTCTAAATTTTGTTATTTCTAAATAATTTAAACTTATATTGAATTTTGCGACTTATTTGTTTTTTAAGAGCTGCTGCAATCTCCCCAAGAGCGTCGTCTTAACGCCCTTAGTTGCATATTCGATATTATTGGTATTACACGCAGAAATGCTATTAAGAATAGTCTTAGTCAATTCTGCCTGAAGCCGATCATTTTCAATTTCTTCGATGCAGTATAAGCAAGCTTGATAAAAGCTTTTTTCCCTTGCATATTTACCAAAGTGCTGTTTAACTATTTCAAAAGTAACCAGAATTACACCAAATGCCATAAAGGATGTAGCAATTGCTAAGCTCCTATCTATCCAAACTGTCGTACCAAATCCTAATTTTCCAGGGACTGTTATAAAAGTCAGCATTATAGTGACTAGCCCAAAAGAAACAGTTTGCATTGTATTTGCAGAGAACTTTACATTTGCATCTAAAGCAATTTGATGCTTGACGTAAAGTTTAAACGCTTGCAGTTCCTCTTTTAATTTTATTTCTTTGAAAAGGCAATTGAGTTCACCAATTAGTGCAATATCTTGCATTTTTTTATTACCATGCAATTTTTTACTTAACCATAGATCTTTTATTTTCTTCAAATCAAATTCAATTTGCTCGATGGGATATGCTAAAGACATAGGGCAAGACTCCTTTTATTTACACAAAAAATTAAAATGTATTCTAAGTTTTCTAGCACGATTATCTTATGCCATTTTCTTGACATCAGTTATTCCTTTAACTGCATTTAGCGCCGCAACAATCCTCTCCCTCTCCCCACTAGCATTAGTAGCAAATCGCAGGAGCGGTAGTCCAACTAATTCAAACAACCGAGCTTTTATTGCATCACGTTCTAGCTGCGTTGGGTCATTGGCGTGGTAGGCAACACCATCGACTTCAATGCCAAGAACAGGTTCTTTGTCCATCTTGTTAAAAATTATAAAATCAACATGAGTGTTAGGGTGTGTAAGGTATTGGAACTCTCGCTCAGTGAGATCGGCAGCGATATGGATCGGATTAATAACCATTGAAAGTTTTACATGAAGACTGCAATAAAAACAGTTGAAGTCAGCGGTATTTAGTATATCTGTAATCAAACGATACATAAGGTTTTCAGATTTATATTTTGAACGGTTTGGCAGTGAGTGCTGTAACGCTAATCTGTTGTCAGAATAGCAACTATAAAGTCCGTCGAAGATGGATACAACCTTGCTTTCTATTACGGTACTTCCATCCACACCGTTGTACTCAATATACCTAATCAAATCTCCAATATTTGTGCCGTGCTGCTTGGCTACATCTGGAGACGCGATGACAATTAACTGATCCTTTGCACGGGATATAGCAACATTTACTAGGTTAGGATCGTCAGAAAAATCAGTTGTTTGATTCGTGACAGTGCAGTATATCATAACATTTTTTTCTCGTCCCTGAAATTTATGTACAGTATCAACATCAAGACCATATGCACTAAGGCGATCGTAAGCCTTATTTACGTGGCTACGAAATGGCGCGACAACACCAATATGTTCATTAGTTGATAAGAGAATAGTAGAGGGGAGAATCTCTTGCTCAATAATATCAATTTGACGCAAATTATAGTAGCTACCATTTTCACTACGGGCGTGATTACCAGGAACAGTTTTGACAACTAAAAGAGGGAAACGCTGGCCCTTTTCAGAACTCATAATGATTAATCGATCATCATAAAACTTTTGATTGCAAAATTCAATAATTCTCGGATGACAACGGTAATGCTCTCTAAGGATAACAGTAGGGACTTTTTTTGCATAAAGACCTTTAAACGAAGAAAGCACACTATTTGGGCAATAAGAATAAAAAGGAGCTACATTATAGCACTTATCTGCGGCAGCAACCTTCTCTGCAAGCTGAGAATCTACAATAGGTGGCAGCTGTTCGCTGTCTCCGACAACAACAATATTTTTACAACAATTAAATGCTAGGCACCCAGTGACTAAATCTACTTGGGATGATTCATCAATGATAAGATAGTCAAATAAGTAACCAGAATCTATACTATTCATAATAGAATGCGTTGTACTTAAAACTAGAGGAAAGTATTGAAGAAATTCATCAAACCGGCTACGAAAACTTTGATTGCTGAACTGTGGTATATGTGAGAATGCGATGTACTTCTCATGAAGTTTATTAAAGAGTAGTGCCATTGAGATATTTTGATGCTCGCTCATGAGCTTTTTAAAATCATTACGTGTAATTTGATTTTGAAGGGTGCTTTGCGATGCCTTAATCTCGTCAATTCTGCGAATGTAGTACTGAGTGTGAAGAAATAATGAAACCTCAGATAAATGATCTGAAATAGCAGTAGAATCTTTAATTTTATATTTTATTAGCAATTCTGTTTTTGGTATAAAACTGTCAAAGGCGTTTGTTTCAGAAAAAACGTCAAATTTAGCAAGAAATTTCAATAGCTTTTTTGCTGACCAATTGCGAAAGATATTTTCAATTGACCCGTCTAATATGAGCGTGGAAGGATTTATTTGATTATTAAAATGAATTTGTTCTGTAAGAAGACGGTCAAGCTCCAATTGTAAGGTGGCATTTTTATTTTGCGCTCTTAGTAGAATCCAAAGGCGTACAGACAATACTCTTAATTTGAGCCAATTATAAAGAACCTTTATTTTACCCAAGCGCTTGGAAGAGAGGTTTGGTAATGGATGTTCGCTGGCAAAGAAATCTGCTCTGTTCTCATACTTTCCTAGAGTAGCGGCAATAAAAGAAAGGTTGTTACTATTTAGTTTGTCATAGACATTCTCTACAGCAGCATTATTATTAGAAACAATAGCAATTGTTTTGCCTTGCATGATTACGTTTGCAATGATATTTAATATTGTTTGGGTTTTTCCTGTGCCAGGAGGCCCCTCAATAATGCTTATAGAATGCGAAAAGGCATTTTTCACAGCCTTCATTTGGCTTATATTGCAATCAAAGGGAGAGATAAAAGCTTTAGAAATGCTGGGTGCATACTTATTATATTTCCCCCGTAGGTATTTAGACAAAATACTATCAGGATGCAGATGGCGTATACGGTCATATTGCTTTCGCAATAAAGTAACATTGTCATCTTTTAACGTAATTGACGAGGCTGAGGAAATTTTTTTAAAGTATTCAAAAGTATTGCGTACTTTTTTACTGTTGAGGGCATTTTTCTTGATAGACATTTGATTTGATAAGTAAAGCTTGCCATAGCCAGAGGCTGAAACAACTTTAATATATCTACCGAATTTATAGACGATATCATTAGCGCTAATAGGCATTCCGTCAAAGGAAATAATATTCTTATCAGAACTGATATTATTAGGGTATTGAAACCACACGATATTTTCTTTGTTGTAATCAAAGGACTTTAAAGATGAACCCGCAAAAGTCACGCGATATTTCAAACTGTTAATAGGAGAGATATTGTAAATACGGTAAGTAATGTCATTCCAAGAACCTGATTGATCCTTTTGCAAAATCAAATCAGTTGTTTGATCGCCAAAACTACTTCGAGGACGAAAACCTAGTGGGACATATGGAGTAGTTGAGGATGACAGAGAAGATTTTGACAGGGGAATAAAAGGCAACCTTTTAATCAATATAAAAATAGCAATTACTGCTGGAAGGAAAACGGTCAGGATATGAGTTAAATACGCATATGTGAAATCAAAGTTTTTAAGCAAATACTCTCGTTCATTATTAAACATCTGAACAGAGAATGCAATAAGTAGAATGAGAAATACACATAATTCAATGGTGAAAGGCTTGCGTTTTTTCATGATGGCTACTCCGTCTAAATCTATAAGTTTTAGTAGAATGGTTGTACATTTGCTTCTGAATCAATTAGATTCTTCCCTTCAAATTAAAATCAACAAGCAAAACATTATTGTGCGTTTTGCGTACTTTTTTTAATATCATCACATTCATCATACTTTGGATAGGACGAATCAACGAAGGTTTTTATGTCATCATATTTCAATTTTAGTGCGTCATATTGATATTTTTTGTCTACAGCATCAAGTTTACGGTACATTTGAAGAAAATTCATTTCTGAAGGGGTAAGATTTGGGGCTTGGATATTAGATTCTTTCCCAGTGAGTAGATAATCGCATGAAACATTGAAATAGCGAGCAAGTTTTAACACAATTTCGCCGTTGGGAGTATTGCCTCTTTCTTGCCAAGTTGCGAAAGTTCCGCCACCTAAACTAAGATCAGAAAGCATTTTACTTTTTGTGATTTTTTTTTCTGCGATTAAATCTAATAGTGTATCAGAGAATGCCATAATATATACTCCTGAAATATTCTCGCAAATTTGAAAATATACCTATTGACATTCTCGCATATGCGAATTATAATAAATTCATACCACACAAAACCAAAGTAAACAAAACAAGTTAACTAAAAAGTGAGCCCTAAGCGTTATAGACGCTGAAAGCCTCTAAGGTTTTGGTGGTTGTGCTCAAGTGCAGGTTGTCTTCGG
>JAVBKP010000047.1:0-6574 GCA_031553975.1 Anaerovoracaceae bacterium
CTGCCCACACACCGATTGTATAAAATACTAAGGCGGCTGTAATGAACACGATTGCTGATGTTAAAATTGGTGACATTTGATTTTGTGCGCTTTATGCTTCTAGCGCAACTCCTCCTTCTTGGTTTAAAATTTCATGAATCCACTCTTCTTGGTTTCTAAGTGAGCATCCACCTACTCCTTCGTGCATTCTATTGCTTTCTGCCCGTAATGCTCTTAGCAAAGGTGATTTTAGCGCATCAATATAACTCATATTGCTTATATTCCTATCTGAATACGGGGCAAATGGGCAAGGTTCTAATGAACCATTTGTACTAATATGCACAAAACCTCTTCCTGCTGCTAGGCAACCATCATACTGGTCTTCATTGCCAGGGAATGCCATAAAGATTGCTCTTCCCGTATGGTTATCGCAATACGTTGCTAAATTCTTTTTACTCTCTTCTGTCAGTGCCAGTAGCTCTTGGTTTTTGTCCATAGGAACATACTCAACATGTACCACTACACGGCAACCTTTTGCTATGAATTGTTCTACAAAATCGTATGTTGCCACTTCTTTTATATTGTGCTCCCCTGTTGTGATGGAAATACCAAAAGGGATTTTTCGTTGATAAAGCTCTGCCATGGCTGTTTCTACAGACTTCGCAGTGCCCTCCCCTCGGCGATCATCCGTCTTGTCTGGTGAGCCTTCTACACTAAATAAAGGTAGCATATGGCGATGAGCTTCAAAAAAATCATACCATGTTTCATTGAATAGTGTGCCATTGGTAAATATAAGCCCCACGAGTTCATCATGTTTTGCCATGGTATTGATCCAGTCTGTTGAGAGCAATGGCTCTCCACCAGCTAGTAGAATAGTGGAGGTACCTGCAGCACTAATCTCATCAAGGAGTTGTTCCACTCTTTCTTTAGGCAAGTCATTGATGCTATCTCGACCAAGTCCCGCTGAATAGCAACCTTTGCACTGTAGATTACACCTATCGGTGGTGCTGATAATGGCAAGAGGTGGTACGTAAACCTCCTGGCTTGCCCACTGGTCACGTTGCTTCTTGGCTTTTTTCTCATGTTTTGAGATGTGAAGCATGGTCTTAGCTGATTTCGGGAATTCCGCCAATAGCTTTATTCCAGAAGTTAATGAAATATCTAAGTTTTTGTCAAATGCTGTTCTATAATTATTTTTCATTCAATCACCTATCATAAGAATTGTTTACTTTTTAATTGTACACAACTAAAAAGTTTTTGTCAAGAGTTGACTTTTTTTCTTCCATTGCGTACAATTGATTAGTAACTAAAAAAAAGTACATTTGGTATGCTGCCAGAAAGCTGGCATTTTATATGAAAGTGAGGTATTTATGAGTAAGGAAAACCTTTCAAATATTAAAATAACACCTGAGGTTGAGAATGAGATATTAAAGCTTGATAATCAGCTATGTTTTGCCTTTTATGTATGCTCTAAAGAGATTGTTAAAAAATACCGGCCGTTCCTAGAACCTCTCGGTCTGACATATACTAGTTATATCACGATGATGGCATTGTGGGAGCAGGACAAAATCAATGTAAAAGATTTAGGTGAAAAATTATACCTGGACTCGGGTACATTGACGCCTTTATTAAAAAAGCTCGAATCCCAAGGATTTGTTACACGCACTCGTAGCAAAGAAAATGAACGAAATGTATACATTAGCCTCACGGAGGAAGGACAAGCCCTAAAAAAACAAGCGGCAAAGGTTCCTTTCCAAATTGGTGGCGCTATTAACTGTGGTATGGAAACTGGTGTAAATCTCAAGAACCAACTCCATGGTTTCATGGAGCTGATTACAAAATAAGCTTGATTATAAACTGCCTAAAAAGTCTTTTAGTACATCTATAGACTTTTGGGTAGATACTTTGTAGTTGGCAATAAATGAGCCTTCTCCGCTTTGATTCACTGTATCGCTCATACTGCGGATGGCTATGAATGGTATGTCATTGGCAGCGCATACATGGGCTATAGCCCCTGTCTCCATATCTACGCAAGAAGGACTGTGAATCTGTATAATCTCGTCTCTGCCATCTTGGTCTATAAAAGCCTCACCTGTTACAATTTTACCGAAGAACATGTTGTCTTTATATTGTTCCTTGTCCTTTAATACCTTAAACTTTTCTAACAACCCATGGTTTACGTTGAAGTCTTTGGAAGTAATATTGGGATGATAATCCCTCAGAAAGTTCTCATCTACATCATGATATGACACTTCTGTTGGAATAATGGTATCACAAATATGTAGATTTTCATCTATGGCACCAGCTACGCCTATGACTATAACATGTGTTACGTTATATTTGTCAATTAATAACTGGGTGGCCATGGCGGCATTTACCTTGCATATACCTGAGCAAACGCACACCACTTCAATGTTTTCATAAGGTGCAGCGTGAAAAGTTAACAATGCATGTTTTTCCACTTTTACATGTGCCAATTCTTCTATAAACGGGTTGATTTCACCTTCCGTAGGTCCAATGATTCCAATTCTCATTTAATTCTCTCCTATTTTCCTTATTTCCTATGTATCTTATAAATATAAGTTCATCAAAACTGTATCTTGATAAGTCTCCCCGATTTTCACTTCTTTTTCAAAGTATCCATATTGTTTAAACCCAAATTTCTCATACAGATGAATGGCGTACTTGTTGTCTGCATTTACGTCTAGTTTAATCACTTCTGTTATTCCATTCTCTTTGGCAAAATCTATGAGCATTTGCATTAGGACAGTGCCGATTCCCATGGCCCAATATGCCTTTTTGATGGCAATTCCAAGTGAAGTAACATGTCTAAATCTCATCCTTGATGGAGAAGTTAGACTAGCAGAACAAACAATCTCTCCGTTTATTTTGCCTAGCATAAAGACCGATGTTTTTGACCCATTGTCTGTTTCTATATATTCAATCTCTTCTTGTAAAGTCACACTGGTGCCCTCTGCCCCAAAGGGAAGGTTATCGCTTTCCCCACCAATGATATTAAAATAATCAATTACTGCCTGTGCATCATCTCTTGTTGCCTTTTCAATGATCAGCTCTAGTCCGTTTTTCAATTTCATTTTATGTACCTCACAATCATATATGATTTGTTAAAATTTTATCTAACTTTGTTTGTTTAGCTGTATTTTATAGTCAAATTCTAATTTTCTATAGTAATCCAGCTCGATAAAGTCTGTAGGTCTTACGCCATCTCCATTTTTTTCAAAATAAGTTAATTCTGCTAGTTCTAGCATTTTATATACAAACTGTGAACAAAACATGATATTTGGCTTGTGAGAATACTTTAATACCAGTCCCACCATGTTATAGGCACTACCTTCACGATTGATCTCTTCTATTTTATCTAAGATTTTTTTCTTCTGCTGCATAGTACATGAAAGCCTGTACACTAGTATATTGGCATCGTCTTTTTTATTAAAAAACTGTAACATTTCGTGATTTAGTCCTGGTGGATATACACGCTCTCCCCCATTATAGCTAATGGTGGTATTTAGTTCCTGATCAAAAGAAATAGATACATGACTATAGTCTTTTTGTGTGAAAGCCGATACCAATTCGCTGGCAGCACTACCTGTATTTGAGATAACAATGTACATATGTGGATCTTCTAAACTGTCCTTTGCCCGGTCAAAATATTCTTTTGTTAGGCTACCGTTGTTGATATATTCAAATGAGTTATTTCGCGGCAAATCAGCTAGAAAAACCTTAAAATTTTCTAGTGAAAGTTTTTTTCCAGCCGCAGACAATGTGTTAATAGCAGAGGTTATCTTGCTAGAATAGTTGTTGACTTCTTGAAAACTCAATGTTAAAGCCTCATTGACAGATGGTAAATAAAATCTGGAAAACTTACCTACGGTAATATATCTAACCACCAACATTGGTAAAAACATCAATAGCAAACAAAATGATTTTCGCAGTGCGATTTGCCAAATAGATGTCATTAATGCCCCGTTCATTATAAAAGCGGCAAATACGGTTTGGAAAAAATAGGCTATAAAAAAAGCGATGATTAAATAAAATTTTGTTCTTTTTTTGGATGGGGTTTGTAGTGTTCTAATCACAGTGAAAATAAATATACCAAAATAAGTAAGTATGAACAAAGTGAAATCACCCCAGGCCAACAATCCTGCAAAAAACAGTATGGCTACCAAATTCATTGCATAATCTTTATATCGTTTGTCCATTCATTGCTCCTATATATCATTCATCAATTTATCCCATGTTTTCTTATGATTTATTTTATCTAGAAAAAGTATACCACTTGAAAAAGAAAATGACAATCTATTACTAGATTGTTGGGCTTTGGTTATAGGGTATTAGCTATCTCTCTAAGCCCCTCTACCCTCTCGTTTAGTCCAAAACAAAGCGCATCGCGCCGCTGGTCGTCAATGTAAGGACTTTGTATTAGTATCTCTGAAAGCTCTTCGTCTATTCCCTTAAGTGTCTCAAAATCAAGCCAATCAAAAGACGTTACTATCTTTATTTGCTCTGAATGTTTGTTTTTAAAAGGTTTACTTCGTACGCCAGTATTTCCCCTTATTGTATGGGTAAATTGGTCGTGCCACATGGACGTTCCACAGTCAAAGATCGGTGCTGCGCCAGTCCACTCAAGTGTATATGCATTTCGCACCCCACCAAAATTATTATAATGCCTATCTGTGTTTGCAATCAAATAATCGACTGTGATCATCTGATCAAGGCTTTCTTTTATATTTGGTATTTCAAAATACGCTGCACAGTTCAAGAAATGCTCATAATCAGAGATATGATTGGGTTGTTTGAAACACTGCATGATATTCCAAGCAGTGACAAGCTCTGTTTCCGTTGTGATAAAATCTTCACAGACACTCAGCGGCAATTCGTCCTCCCATATTAAGTGATATGGCGCATACGAAACGTTTTTAAGTCTCCTCATAATAGCCGTCGCCAAAACTTCGTTGAGAGGTTCTTGATAAAATGGAAAGCTCCCGGCTTTGACCAGCATTCGCTTGCCATCTGCGATAATCCACTTCTTTTTTAACCAACCATCAGAAGTGTTGTCTGGCGAACATAGATTGATGTTTTTTTTGTCTAGCTCCCTACCAAATAGTGCATTTCCCACGTCCACAGAAAAATCATTTTCAAAAAAATTCATTTCAGGCCATAAGGCAGAGTTTTTACTTGGACATATCCAGTATTGATCAGAAAGGCTCAGCCCAAAACATCTTGTGAGAAGAAACTGTGGCGAATAGACGTTTAATTGTTCCAACGCATCGCGCAAGCCTGAACGACTGGCGGGAATTGCCCTGCTGATCCACCATTTGTTTAATAAAGAACGATCCAACTCTTGTCCTTTTTTAAAAAGGCCTACTGGCAAATGCTCAGGTGTATAGATGTCTAAAATTTTTAATATAAAGCCTGTATCCTCATCAATTTCCATATCCAAGACTAGGATATGTTTGTGCATCAATGTGTAAATCATATGATTTCCCCCCTATTAGCGATTTGTAATCGCCTCCTATTCTATCAAGGCGTTCATTGACTTTCTTTCTATTATAAGTGAATTGTATAGAAAAAGACAGCCTTTGTTGGCTGCCTCATCGGATACTATTGTGAAAATATTATTTAGCGATTTCTTTTGCGTTGTATACATCCATATCAATGGATTTGTTTAGTTTTCCAGCAATCACAGAGGATAACATAGAATCACTCACGTTTAGTGCTGTTCTGGCCATGTCGATCAGAGGCTCTACTGAGATTAGTATTCCTACTAGACCAACTGGAAGGCCCAAGGCTGGAAGTACTGCTAGGGCTGCAAATGTTGCCCCTCCGCCTACACCAGCGATACCGATTGAGCTAGCCGTTACAATAACAATCATTGAGATGAACCAAATTGGATCAAGTGGATTAATGCCCACTGTCGGCGCAATCATAGTGGCAAGCATAGCTGGATAAATCCCCGCACAACCATTTTGCCCAATGCTAGTTCCAAATGTAGCACCAAGGTTGGCAAAACTCTCATTGACGCCCATTTTTTTGGTTAATGACTCAATGGTAAGCGGTAAGGTGCCAGCACTTGTTCTTGATGTAAAGGCAAATAGTAATGCAGGCATTGCTTTTTTAAAGTATTGCAATGGGCTCATGCCAAATACTACTAGAATAACAGCATGGATTACGAACATGACGGCTATGGCAACATAGGAGGCCAGTACAAATGATCCAAGTTTTGCGATTTCATCAAATGCACTGGTGGCCAGTGTTTTAGCCATAAGTGCGAAGATACCGTAAGGTGTTATTCTAAGTACAATATCCACAATGTGCATCACTACATTTCGACTGGAATTCACCATCTTGACAAAGAACTCCCCTGATTCTGGTACTTCTTTTTTTAGCCCAAGTACAGCAATACCAAGCAGAGCAGCAAAGAATACCACGGATAAAATAGGCGCACTGCCCTGTCCTGTTAAGGCGGCAAATGGGTTGGTTGGAATAATATCTAGGATTGTACTCTGTACAGTTTTCGCCTGATAATCACTTAGCCCAGATTCTAGCTCCGCAGCACGATTAAGCTCCGCTTCGC
>JAVBKP010000017.1:0-6026 GCA_031553975.1 Anaerovoracaceae bacterium
ATTATTCAGATAAAATTTCCAGAAAATTGAGTAAAACAAGGTTGGTAAAATCTTATTCCTCTATTGATGAAAGGCCTGTTCAAAATTCGTCAGATTTCGTCCCCAAACCGCCAAAATCCTCTGCCGAGTTTGCTTATGAAAGACAACTCCGCATCTATACGCAAAATGAAATGTTATTCAAACAAGCTTTAAAAAATCGACTTCCTGTAGGGTTTGAGTTGATTGCCAAGACACGACTAGCCGATATTGCCGCAGTAAAAGAAAGTATGCTTTATCAAGATGCTTATTTCAATAAAATTAAAGCTAAGCATATTGATTTTACAATAGTCAGCGAGAATACTGGTGTTTTTGTCGCTGCCATTGAGCTTGATGATAGTACCCATAACCGACCAGATCGCATCGCTCGTGATCAGTTTGTAAATACCTTATTTAAATCTATAGGAATTTCATTGTTTCGAATTTCTGTGAAAAATTCACCTGATGACTACCAACCAGAAATCACTTCAATTATACAAAGCCTTCCACCAGTATGTCCTTGTTGCTCCACTGTAATTTTAGTTAAGAAAAAAGATAGCAAGCTTTCATGCCCTTATTGCAAAAAAGATAACATATGTCCTCAATGTGGCGATTACCTTGTCAGGCGTAAAGCCAAAGCGTCCAATACTGAATTCATTGGATGTAAAGGATTCCCAAGTTGTAGGTATACTGAAAAGCTTTAAGAGTTTTTTCCTTATCTTGGGTATTAATGTGAAATTTTCTTTATTACAAAAA
Organism: Anaerovoracaceae bacterium; assembly: GCA_031553975.1. Taxonomy (GTDB): domain Bacteria; phylum Bacillota; class Clostridia; order Peptostreptococcales; family Anaerovoracaceae; genus JAVBKP01. The sequence goes on from JAVBKP010000017.1 coordinate 772, forward strand.
TTGATTGAGCTTAATTATATCTTCTGATACAATTTATGAAAAGTTATAACACATTTTAGGAGGTATTCATGTCTAAAACCCCATTTGAGATACTTGGAATTTCCAAAAAAGTAAGTTTTGCTGAGTTTTTGGTTACTGCTGTAGAGCTTCCAAAGAAGTATGACCCTAAAAAACATGATGATGCTGCAGTCCGTGAAGTAATGGAAGAAAAATCAAAAGAAATCTCTGAGGCTATTAAGGTTATTACTCAGGCTTTTGAAGCAAAGCGTGTTGATGGTCATTATCCAGCATTCATATATGAGGCTGATCTTTTACCCGCCGTAGCCACCGTTCCTAGAACAAACTCCACTGTATCCAATCTAGAAGATGATAGCGACTGGAAGAAAAAATACAATGTGCGTAGTGTATCTGCTGAAGAGCTTCGAGCAGTAGCTGCTGCTCAGAAAGCATCTAATAGTAAAGGCTCTACTTCTGGCTTTGCTAAATTTCTTGCTTATATTTTCATTGGCCCTTTTATCATCATACTGACTGTCTTGCAAGTGATTTTATCTGTTACTTCAAATTTGATTAAGACAATTTCTACTATTTTGATTCTTCTTTGGACTTGGTATCTGTATTCGGAGAGAGAATTTATCGCAAGAAATATCCTTATCTTTGGTGATGCATATAGAGTCCGTGATATTGAGCCTACTATCTTTAATAATGTAATTGTCAATCTAACAGTGTATTTTGGTGTAGCTATTTTACTCTTGACCATTCGCTTTGGATATTCAGGAATCATAAAATTATGTCAGGGTGCTAGAGAGAAGTTTCAAAAGTTTGTGAGGCAATGAGCATGATTAGTTTTAATCGGCCATTAATGAGTAAAAAATTTACCGGTATTATTGTAGCTTTAATCCTCATTGTTATTGCTTATCTAATTACATTTTTACTTTTTTGCATTATTTGTATAATTTACAAGCCTTTTATGGTTTACTCTTTTCTGTTGCTAATTATAAGTTGTCTTATATTTGTAAAGCTTTATAGTTGGGCATTTATGGTCAACACTTCACAACTGCTATGTATTACACGCTCTTCAAACCAAAGAAATCTCTATACTGTAAACATGCGTACGCTAAATTATATAATTCTATCTCGAAATTTAAAAAATAAATTAAGTATTATTCGCTTGTTTCGAGATGATATGATAAAGACAATAGAATCTGCCCACAGACTTTTCCCCAATTCTGAATTCAATACAAACACCTGGCTTATTCAAGGTAATTCAAAGCGGAAACTCGAAGTCCATGGCTTTAAGTTTGAGGAAAAGTCACCATCAATCTGGCAAAGATATTTCATGCAATTTTTTGTTTTCCTTGCGGCACAAGATTTTAAAGAATCTGGTTATTCCAGACGTCTATTTTATGAGATGACTTGGAATTCAAAAGATGCATGCGCATTCTTAGATGATCCGAATAAACAAAGGATATAAATTAACGAAGTTTCCTTATCACCTTTCTAGGTGCTATTTATCAGTTTATTCAAATCTACAAATACTTATTTTAAATAATATGTATATTTATTACACATTAACCTTATAACTACAAATTTTTATTTCTCTGTTCGTAAATAATTAATCATTTAGAGATTTATCTCTAAATACCTTATTATTCATTCTTGATAACTTTAACATGGGTGTAGTTCTTTCATAGACACTATCCGACACCACCCCTGCTTTTATTTGGCTATACCCCCTGCTATTATATATCGATTGAACACCACTAAGAAAATTCTTAAAAGTCGTTCCAATTCCGTTCTTTTTCGCTGTTTCAACGGTCTCGCAGACAGCCTCTACTACCTCATTTACTGTCTCGTTTATTTGCGCAACAGCTGCTATAAATATTGTGTACAAATTGCTTGTTTGCCCCTTGTTTTTTCTAGCTTGTGCCTGTGCTGTTATAATTTTAGAGTCTATCAGCTCCTTTATAGCCTTTCTAGCGGTACTTACTGCCATTAGGCATTGCTCCGCTACGTTCCTATGTGATGGAAAGCATGTGGATTTTTTGTCAGCACACCTACAGAAATATAAATAAATCAATTTGGCTTTTGCCGAGATCTGGAGAGCAAATACTTTTGGATCTGCTATAAATACGTTCTCATATTTTTTATTTGTCAACATGTACATGTTACTAGATTTTCCGCCCTCTTCTCTATTTCTATGGTAGCTCTTTACCAAATCAGCCCCTATTAGCGATTTTAAGCAATCTTTTACAGCTGTTACACTCATTGTGCATTTACTTGCAATATCTTTGTGTGATGGCCATGATTTGCCCATAGCATCTGCGCATTTAGACAGATACATATATACAAGTTTTGCATTGCTTGAAATCTCTTCTGCAAAGATCTCTTTGTTGATCATAAAGTACCCTGTTTCGCTTATCGTATTTAATAACATTTTCATATCCTCCATAAAAGTATTGATTTTTTATTTCGGATGATATAAAATAGACGCACTTGGGAGTGTGTCTAAATCATCCAATTTAGGCGCAAAAAAGCAGCGTTTGTAACACGCTGCTTTTTGATTTTTTGTATTTATTTATTTAAGATTTTTGCTATAGTTTCTAATATTGCTTCTAACCTGCCGGCTTTGTCTTTTTTATCTGTAGTCGGTGCATTAACAAAGTATAATTCTGTTTCACCATCATTCTTTTTCTCGGATTCCATTTCTGCCAAAATCGTCCTTGCGATTTTTAGATATAGCAAATAGTTTGCATTCCTTTCACTGTTTGCCCCACTATTAAATATCGCGCTAATTCCTACACCTCCAATATATAGAGAGACTAAGAATGCAACTATAACCCAGCTTGATAAATCTGTAATCTCTGCTAGTCCTAATGTCATCATTCCAACAAGTAATGGTATAATTATGCAGTTTGTTGTCAGTAGCTGATTTGCAAATCTAGGCTCTTCCTCCACAATAACCTCTACCATGTTAATTCTCTTTTTTAGTTCATCCTCTTCTAACTCAATTAGATCTGCATAATAATCTGCATACCGCTTATCATGCTTCTTGTATTTTAAATCAAGATTTCTAAAAAAATCAACAGGGTCCTTTGGTGCATTCATAATCATATCAAAACTCCATTCATTACTAACTATTATGAAATCATGATACCTTATACCTTATTCGTAGTCAAGCTACCTAAATGACCTTCTTATACGATAAAATAGTTCTCTATTATCTACCATGATTGGATATTCTATAGTTTCGACTGCTGAACCGCTTACTATTGCGTCAATTTTGAATGTTAGCATTTGTGGTGAATAGTTGCCCCATTCCATAAGCATTTCTGCCTCCCAGAGTTCTCCTAAATATATTGCTCCTGTTGTAGGGTCATCTGGGTTAGGAATATACGATGTTAGGTCTGTAGTATATTTGCTTGTAATTCCTGCCCCCGTAGACTCGTAAATTCCGATTCTAAGTGCATCAACTTGCTCCGTTGTAGGAATTCTTATCAAGAACTTTTCTCCACTCCAAAACGTGTTATACAGTCTTGCCTCTACTCCTGAAGAAACGATGTGACTTTTTACTTTGCTTAGGTTATATGCTTGCCTATTTTCTTCCCATTTAGCTGTATGCTGCACTAGTCTGTTGCCTTCGTCAATCGGTTCAAAGTAGGATAGCTGAAAATCACTACCGTCAATTTCTATCCAGCCATCGGCGCCATTAGATTGGCTGGCTATGATAATTTCACCGGCACTGGTACCCGCGGGCGTATACAATGTGCGCATGCCCAGTTTGTGCCTGATTCCTTTTTTATAGTCTTTTGAATCGCCCAAGTCAATTGTTATGTTAGTGTGAGTCGTCAAGAATCTTTTAACCTTGCCTTCTTTTGCTTTGAATACCTTACCATCACCATCAATGTCGTTTGGATCTCCTTGGGAATCAACCTCTTCAAATACTGCAAAATCTATTCCTATGTAAATTAGATTACCGCTACTATCAAGACTTGATAGCTGGAGAGTAACTTTTGGTAGCCCTTGAAAAGGTATTGTGCTATCAGCAAAAGAAAAAATAGTAGCAGTGGCTACTATTAATGCAATGAATATACACGATGGTGCTCTTGCTAAATATTTAGCTTTTATCATATCTGCTCCTTAATCTAATCAAATATCACCTTCACGTTTGAACTGTCAGGTTCCTCAACAACATGGAAAATGAAAGTCTTCCCATTGATTACTATTTCTTGGTCACCCAATGTATTTAATGTTCCGGATATCTTTATCGTTTTGTTTACCTTATCAGCGTTGTCTATTGTTATACCGTTAATACTGCCACTTGCCATATCTGCATAGGCAGGCAAGGTTTTGTTAAAGGATTTGCCCTTTAGTACTGTAATCTCTGGAATAAGCTCTATATTTGATGATAACCCGCTCATAGAAGCTATGCTGGTCAGAATCTCCTTTTTCATATCCATGATAAGTTTTGAATCTAAAGGTGGGAGAACTTCCCCACCCATAGTAATTATAACTTTAGATTCGCTTCCGCTAATACCGGCCGACAGTATAGGGCTCGTACAATAAAGTGGACTAGTATACGATGCGCCGCCGTTACCTCCGTTTCCGCCCTTACCTCCAGCACTATACAAATAGTATCCGCTCCAATAGGAACTGCTTCCTGCAGCTCCTACAATACCATTTGTAATAATATTATTGCCACCATTTGCACCTGCACCACCATTGCCCCCGACTCCGTTCATTATATTATGGTGGTGCCCGTATCCGTTTTTACCCACTTGCCCGCAGTATGAGCATGAAACACCTCCAACCTCGATTGTCCACCAGATATTATAACTTGTCATTTCGTTAGCACCAGTGCCAGGATTACCTTGTGCACCTCCACCTCCAGCTACCATTATAGCGACTTCGCTCGATTTTATAGTTGACTTATATATACCTGTATCTCCTTGTCCACTCCCATTTACACCTGCTGCCCCATCTCTGCTTCCGTTACTCGAAGGTGCTCCTGGTCCTAAATATATATCTATTTTCTGTCCTGCCTCGAGGACAACATTTGCTGATACACTTCCGCCATTCCCCGCATTACTACCGTTTGCTTTCGGGCCAAATAGCTCTATAGTATATGATGCTTTGATTGGTGAAGTAAAACTCCAATCTTGTCCATCAGTGCGTGTTTTTGTGATACTGTCACCTTGATTGACCAATCCAGTAATCTGAGTTGCTGCATATACATTACTAATACTGTTTATATTCCC
>JAVBKP010000019.1:0-20840 GCA_031553975.1 Anaerovoracaceae bacterium
AAGATGTTTCCGATGAGGTTGCATTGAAAATATTCGGAGAAATTAGGTTTGAGACCGTCATCCGTAAAGCCATTCTGAAAGATGAGTCTATTAGAAAGATTGCAAATAAATATATTTAATTTAAACTACAAGGAGTATGAAAAAGATTGAGTCAAACAACTTTTATGCAACGGTTTTCATTAATATCTGGTCAACAATGCACATGGGGACGGTTCCTGCGTGCAAAAACCTATCGTTTTGTCACTAACCCTAACTCCCGCCAATCTGCTTTGCCCATGCTGTCTTTTCTTTGACACGCGAGAACCGTCCCCGTTGTGTCAAAAAGATGGCGTTAAGGTGCCAGCCCACAGGAGATCAACTCCTAATTAGAATTAACGCCAGCCTTTTGGGCTGGCTGTTCTTTTTTAAACAAATTAAAAATTTATAAGCCAATAGAAAAAGCAGGGAAGTCATTCCTTGCTTTTCACAATTCCAAGTAGACCGTTTACGAATATAAATTGAATGTTCGGATTTGTATAGTTTTGGTTGCGGAGGCAGGATTCGAACCTACGACCTTTGGGTTATGAGGGCGACTATCCCTTCTACGAAATTGCCTGCAACCTTTGGTATTTCAATGTATTTTATGCAGTTACTTATGGTTGTTTTCGGTGTTTTAGGGTGGATTTTAGTGCTGTTTTGAGAAGACTGTCCCCAAAATGTCCCCAAGATATATCTGCTCGGGAAACTTTATGTCTTGGTCGAGTCCCGAAGGATAAACGGTTTTACTCGTACGGCTCAAAGATAATTTCATCTCTGCTAAAAGCTAAGGTCACATCGAATAAACGTAAAATATTAATTCCTATGACACCAGATGAAAAACTTTCTTGTGGGAAAGTGTGTCCATATACTTCTATATCTGTGAGCTCATGCTTTCCGATCTTTATTTTTTCCATACAGATGCTATCCACATATTCGACACCACTTGCAGTTGTTATCCTTACCTTTTTATCATTCGCAAATTCATAGCCAAGTGCATGTAATATATCCTTTGATAAAGTTGTCACACTAGCACCAGTATCAACCGTCACAAGCATCGACTGGTATATCTGATCTGTTTTGTTCCATAGTTTTAAGTCAATCATGGGCAAACCACTATATAGGTTAAGAGGAAGTTTTATCATAGTATTACCTTAACCCCTTCAGGGATTTTTCCTGCATATCTGAAAGAAGTCAGTGTATTCGTTTTAGAAATGCTGCTCATTTCTCTGATTACTTTATCACGACTTTCGCTACTGAGAACAACTCTGCCACCTACAACAGCACCATATTCGTCCTCTTGACAATCAATTAAATATACCCATTGTCCATCATATTTTAAATTAATATCTTTTAATTGCTCATACATAAATTAACACCCCTTCCTAAGTATTGAAATTGCTCACAATAGCATAAGAGCTTTTTCATTCTTCTATCATAATTATACACCTAAAATTACAAAAAAGGAATAATCCCCATTTTAATAATTTAAAGAGTTAAAAAATCATGTCATTTATTAGCATAGGCAGTATATAAATCTATGGTTAACCTACGCAAATCCTGATAATGTGCTAATCTATCTAGTTTAATTGAAAAACCATGAGTTATAGAAGAACGTACACTATAACATTCATCAAAAGTAATACAATATATCATTTGTAATTCTTTCATGTTCAAACAGAACATCTGCTTTGATGTTTGTATATTTCTCGTACTCGTGTTTGCGATTATATACTTTGTCGTTTGCATCATTATCTTTGACACACAAGAACCGTCCCCATTGTGTTAAAGCTTTTTCATGTGGTTTCTTTCAATCCTTATAACAACCATATCCTGTGGAATTTCTTCTTTTTTTAGCCATGCCTGCAGGTTTGATTTTTGTTGCTCGGTTTCTACCAATACTTCAATATTATTTTCGGCTTCATTTATACCAATACCATAAAATCCTATTTTCTTCATATTTTCACTTATGCTATTGAAGTTTGTTAATAGCTCCTCATATGAATATTTTGCCCGAAGTATCGTTACTTTTTGATTGTATAATAGCTTTTCAACGATTTTCGGGTCACCACGCCAGTAGATATTTCCGCCATTTTCATTAAGAAATGCTCCGCCGTACATTTTATATAGAGCCGGATCAGCCTTTATTGTTTCAACAATCTGCTCAAATATCGGAATATTTGGGTTAATTCTAAAGTCATTGTCTTTTATAGATAAGTTACTTATATTTCTAATGCCAATAATAGCCCCGCCTAATAAAAACATACCTATTATAGCGGCTAATATTTTACTTTTGTTTTGGAATTTCATATACAACCTGCTTTTTATTTATCTTTGACACGCCAGAACCGTCCCCATTGTGTTACTCTCTTCCGTGGGAATCGTCCCCTCGTGTTAAAGCTATCAAGGCATGTCAAATTTTGTTGGTGTGCCATAATTTTTTATAATTAAAGTTATTTTTTCATTATAATCATAATTTTCATTGGCGTTTTCTATAGCCGCCTGGTATTTAGCTCCATTTTCTGACATATCAATGGCTATTCCATTTTTTTTATTTAAATCAGATACATCGGTAATGATTTTTATTAGCATCTTCTTTTCTTCATCCATGTAATACTCTTGGGTTATTGTTGCCGTCAAGTCAGCATCTAGTTTGTAGAATTTGGAAAGGTCATAGGTATATTGTGTCACATATACCTCTACTGGCCTAGACTCAATAGTTTCTTTTCTATCAAATTTGAATGTTAACTTCTCCCCATATCCGTGAACTCTACTTCTTTTTACAGATTGCTTTACAAAACCATTATTGGTCGAAATATATGCTTTATTCCCTTTATAGTAGACTTCCATGGCCAATGCTGATGGATTAAGCTTTTTCGGCTCTGTCAAAACAACTTTCTCATGCTCTTTATAGGGATTATCGTAGACTTGTCCTTCCTTTACAACCTTGGATAAAACAATTCCCTTTTTATTATATGTTTCCTTTATTCTTTCATAATCATAACTTGCTTTATAAAAGTCAGCAACAGCTTCTTCTATGGAGGCTTCTTGTGGAAATTGCTTTTGCTCACAGCCTAGCATCGAGATAATTAGGCTAACAGCGATTAAGATATAGAATTTTTTCATAGCCTGCCTTTCTGTAATAATTGACATAGTCACTAGCACATTGGATTTGCGCTAGTGACTATAATCTGCACTTGACTAGTTTGAAAGTATATATTATTTCCTGCGGCATCAATAACTTTATATCCGCTACTACCTTGAATAACACGCGAGAACCGTCCCCATTGTGTTACTATAATGAGAATATTTTATACTATTATTTGAAAATAGGAAACTATCTAGAATGAGATAGTTTCCTAATCAAATTATAAAGGCATTGCATCCGGATATGGGATACATTTTGGGTGTGCTTAGAGCAAATACATAGACTATTTAAACAATATTGCCTTAGCTACATTCTCTATTTTTACCACCAACTTATCAATTTTGTAAACATCATTTTCAAGTACTATGATTGCATAACCAGTCTGCTGAACCGTCCTGTTATCTTGCCCATCTTCACTTGCAATTGCAATTTCACATGTGAAATTTACCGTAGTGCCTTTACCTTCAATATAATCCTCTTTTGACGTCTTGATTTCCAAAATATTCATAAGGTACTTTTTCTCATAGCACGCTGCATCAAGGTCCATCTTGATGCCCCTACTGATAAATTGGTTAAATCCTTCTGATGTGAAAAAGGTTTTATATTTTTCATAATAAATATAATCTTCTTCTCTGCTGTCGGATCTATGGTCCAGTAAGTTTTGAAAATCATCATGACTTGATATTGTGTAAATTGCATTCAGACATTCTGATAAAACTTGTGACTCTCGGTCATTTCTGTCGCATCCAAAAGCCAAAAGGGTTAAGACTAGGGTAATTATTGTAAAAAATTTCTTCATTACACTCTCTTTGCACCTCCATTTTAAATAATTGGCTTAATTAGTAGGAATTTCTAAAACTAAATCCTTGCAAAGGTGTGTTCCCAGTTTTAACTTTGATTGATTTAGTATAAATGTTGACACCAGTCATTATTATTGGTTGGTCATAGGAAGCCATTCCATACTTTCCAAATGCATTATATCCGACAGCATCATATTCTGTTAACATTACCGTATAACATTTCTGACACTGGTAACACGGACCATAGAAATGGGTTACGTTACCGCTTGCTCCTTGTTGTCCTTCCATTAAGTAGCCTGACCCCCAACGCACCATGTCGTGTATTCCATTCCCATAAGGGCACTCTGCGGCGACTTTGGGTGCTATTCCCCCATCCAGTTCCAGTAACTCTCCCGCAAATGCAACCACACTCATCAAGAACACCATTATTACCGTCAATGTAATGGCTAATAATCTTTTCATAACTATTCTCCTCCTGCCCTAATTTTAATCATTAGAGCCAAATATTCAAGTGACAAACTATCTATATTGTGTTATGATTTAGGGAAAAAGTGGTTAATCAAGATATCTACTAGGTATTGTGAGTTTGAAGTCTTGCTTTGCCTCAACAATTAGCCCTTGAGCCATGGCTTCCCTGCCACTTACCATGTAGAGGTAGTAGGCGCGGGTCAAAGCTTTCCTACTTTCATCTTTTCTTTTTAGATACGCTAGCGAAGCACCTTTAGTATGGAGAATAGTAGCTAGTTCCGTTAGTTTATCGTATTTAATACATAATCTCTCTGCTATTTCACAAAGTTCTATGGCATTCCCATATTCGCCTTCCATTCCTCGCCATGTTGCCAGATCGCTATATATTCTGGGTAGGGCGCGCATTTTTTCTTCACCATCAATATATGTGTTTTCAATGCTTTTCTTCAGCGCCAGTAGAACCTTGATCCCTTTCTTAACATCCCCAGACTGGGTATATACTACAGCCAGTCTGTTTATGGATGTAATCTCTGAGTATATCAACCTATACTCAGAGATTTTTTGTTCCTCAAAAGGGTCTCTTGTGAGATGCAACGTCTCTAACAGCAAGTCTCTTATTTTACTTTTATCTACGCCTGTCTCTATCCATATAGACGCCTTGGCACCCATTAAATACGTAGTGAAAAGTTTTTTCTTTTTCAATTTACTATTTTCTAATGCGCTAATCAATTTTTCAGCTTCTACATATTTTTTCTCAAATAACTGGTTGTCTAGTATTTTTGATGCGCAATATGTACTATAGTCTTGTGTTATCATCCATCGTTCGTATGAGTTTCTAGGTGAAAGACCAAAAAATTGCATTATGATTTTTAACATATCACTACTTGGCTCAACTTGGTTGGATTCAATCTTTGATAGGGTGGTAGCGTCTATGAATACTTTACGTGCCACTTCCTTTTGGGTTAGGCCTCTCCCTTCCCTAAGGTTTTTGAATAACGTTCCAATATTGCTAACTTCATCCATATCAATTCCCTTTCCTAGCCAAAAAGGAACTAGTCAAACTAGCTCCTCTTCTTCATACTATTGCTAATATAACACGCAGGAACCGTCCCCTTGTGTCCTATTTGTGAGATTTTTTGTATTCTATTAAACCTCTTTCAAATATCTCCATGGCTCTTTCCATATCTTTTACGTTCAACATGCAGGCGATACGAAGCTCACTTCTTCCAAGACCTTTTGTAACATAAAATCCTTCTGCCGGTGCAAACATCACCGTTTCGTTGTTATCTCTGAACTCCGTCAGCAAATACACAAGGAAGTCTTCTGTATTTTCTATTGGTAGCTTGGCCATGATGTAGAATGCGCCCTCAGGCTTTTTGCAAACAACACCTTCAATGCTCTGGAGTTTGTCAAATACAATATCTCTTCTGGCTTTGTACTCTTTTTTCATCTCCTCGTAGTATGAAGGGTCCATGCTATAAAGCGCTGCTGCGCCCACTTGATCTAATGTAGAACAGCACAGCCTGCCTTGCAAGTATTTCATTACTTCTGCTTGAAGCTCTTTGTTTTTCGTAATAAATGCGCCAATTCTAGCACCACACGCACTATATCTCTTAGATACTGAATCAATTATGATCGTTCTATCCGCTACGTCTTCCATCTGCGAGAAACAGCTAGCTGGCTCGTCACTATAAATAAACTCTCTGTATACCTCGTCAGAAATAACAAAGATGTCTTTTTCTTTAGCGATGTCAGCGATTAATCGTCTTTGTGCCGCTGTTAGAACCAGTCCTGTTGGATTTCCTGGGTTAGCAAATACAATGGCCTTTGTTTTGCTTGTTATCTTACCCTCAATCTGCTCTCTTGTGGCAAACTGGTATCCTTCTTCTGCCGTTGTAGTAATTGGAACGAGTTTAGCTCCTGATGCTTTTGCAAATGTAGCATAGTTTGTATAATACGGCTCTGGGACAACAATCTCATCACCTTCATCACAAAGGGCAAGGAATGCAATGGTAAGAGCTTCGCTACCGCCATTGGTAATAACAATGTCTGCCGGCGCATAATCAATGTTATATCCCTTTTTATAATACTGCTGCATCGCTTCGATCAGTGGTCCATGTCCTGGGGACGTCTCATATTCGAGCACTGGATTTTGAAAAGTCTTCACTGCACTCCAAAATTCATCGGGCGTGTGAACGTCTGGTTGTCCAATGTTTAGATGAAAAACTTTTACACCATTTTTCTTTGCTTCTATAGCAAGTGGATTGAACCTTCTGATTGGTGAACTTCCCATTGATTGAATTTTTTTAGAAAATGCTCTCATTAAATCCTCCTTAAAGCTTATACTGCAAGCTCTTCAATAGTAAATTTGCTGCGGCCTCTTTGTAGCGTTTTGACAATACACCTAGTGAAGCCATGATATAATCATTATCTACGAGAACCTTCGCCTCTGTAGGCGGGAATAGCAACAATCCGTTTTGATTGTGCTTTGCTATCTCTCCCATTATTGTCACACGATTTGGTAGCCTTGTCAATGCCCCGCCTGTGCCAATTATGAATTTCACTTCAGACAAGTCTTTTCCCTCTGCCATGGAAGTCTTTCCATTGGGTCCGTAAACATTTCTAATCCGCCCAGCGTGGCGCTCTACGGCTTTAATCACAGCTTCTTTGGTTAATCTTTCTACGAATTTGATCTCATTCTCGTTCTTAGGTATGGCAACATACTCTTCCATAACCTTTTCCACATCGATTCCCAGCTCTTCTTTTAATTTGTCCTCTCCAATGATCTGGACAATGTTTTTCATGTTGACGTAGACGCCAAGATCGCCTTCTACTGTTCTCTTGGCGAAGGGCTCTGGGCTAATAGTAATGCGTTCTATGGCTTCAGAGCCAGCGGTGACGGAGTGTAGGTCTGTAGTGGCACCGCCTACGTCCAGCACCAACAAATCCCCTAAAATCTCATTTAAGAGCTTTGCAGATTCCATGACAGCACCTGGTGTAGGTACAATGGGTCCACTGACCATATCACGTACGTGCTCCATGCCTGGTGCATGTATTATATGGTCTTCAAAAGCATCTTGTATGACCTTTCTAACAGGTTCTACATTGAGCTCGTCTATCTTAGGATATACATTCTCCACGATATAAAGCCTTCCGGGATAGTCTTCAAAGATCAGCTTAATTTCTTCGTGATTTTCAATGTTGCCTGCATAGATGATGGGGGTGTTTAGGTTCATGCCTCGAATCATTTCTGCATTGTCTAAAGCAGTCTCCCTCTCACCATAGTCAACACCACCAGCAATAAGGATAATATTAGGCTTAATCTCTTCTATTTTCTTAATGTCGGTTCGCCGCATACGCCCAGCCGTCACTTGATGTATAATGGCGCCTGCGCCAAGAGCCGCCTCTTTGGCGGCCTTGGCTGTCATATCAAAGACAAGACCGTGAACCGTCATCTTTAGACCGCCAGCGGCACTGGATGTAGCAAGCATCTCCTCGTACTCAAAATCTCCTATGTTCTTTTTAAGGCTATCCACTGCCCCTTGTAGGCCAATACGAACATCCCCCTCTAGCACAGAGGTCGGTGCTTGTCCTTGTCCCAAAAACACAGGGTTATCTGTGTGAACGCCATGAAAGGCATTGACCACTGTAGTCGTTGAGCCTATCTCTGCCACCAAAACGTCAATTTTTTTCATATTAAGTCTCCTAAATGAAAAGACGGCGCACTAGAGCCACGTCAGTGAAGTGCGTCAAAGAAAGAGCACGAACTGGCATTGCCCTAGGCAGCCGTCTAAATTTTAATTAATTCCTTATTTGCCCTGCATTTCGCGACGCTTAGTCACAAGGAATGTAGCAACGTGATTGCCTTTTGTCCCTCTTCCAAATCCAGCATCTACACCTTGCTGAACAGCAATGGCAGGCGTTACTTGTGTACCACCACATACGATCATAACTTTGTCTCTGATACCTTTTTCTACAGCCAATTCATGAAGTTTTTTCATGGCTTTGTAGTGCATCTCGTCATGGGATATGATAGTAGAAGCAAGTATGGCATCTGCTTTAAGCTCTATGGCAGCATCAATCAGCTTCTCAACTGGTACAGATGTTCCTAGGTTAACATATTTGATGCCAAATTTCTCGATACCACCATGCTTGATATCTATGATTTCACGAATACCTACTGAGTGCTCGTCTTCTCCAACAGTCCCACAAACAACCATCATCGGTTGCTCTTGGATGGCATCCCTTAATTCTTCAAATGAAAGGATGATAGGCTCTTCTGGAATCTCTAAATCTTTAACATCTACGCTAAATGGCACTTTGCCTTTGATCTCAATACGAGTTCCCTCTGCTGCCTGCATGATTTCAGCGTTGATTACTTCAGGATCTTCTAAGTTCATCTTCTTCGCGAATTCAACAGCAGCCGCTTGCGCTACACGCTTTTCAGCTGGAATGAACATAGTAAGCATGACTGTGCCATCTGCATTCCATTCCATTTCTGGCTTGATTTTACCTGTGTTTCTGAACTCTGCGGTTTCTGCCATACGAACTTTTACGTTGTCATTCTCATCTAACTCGTCGATGTAAACGATTTTTTCAGGTTTCTCGAAAGTACATCCGCCAATTAGTTCAGCTGGATTTTCTGGATTCCCATCGTATTGTTTCACGTTGTTGTATCCGAAGTGAGCAGTAACAGGAGCCATATAATCTTCGTCTCTCTCGAATACCATTCCATGACCTACACCAGCGGCAGAGTCTCTCGGAATACCGTCGCCATTTCTCTCTGGATAGTTACCTGAGTCGATGAAAAATCCGTCTTCAACTGCTTTGAAATATCCACCAGAAGATATAATCTCTTCCATGAAAAGAACAGCTCTTTCTTTGATTTCTCGCGCCTGCTCTCTTAGTGGTCCATCTTTTTTTAACTCAACCATTTCCATGAGTCCATCAAGACCTGCAAATGTCTGCTTAGCAGTGTCGCAAGCCTCCATATTGTACATATGCCAAGGCACATTACGTCCTTCATCTGGTGTGATGGTTGACTGGATATCAGCTCTTGTTAACTTTGAAATTAACATGTTAAGTACGTGTGTAACAGTTGCTTCTCTAGCAGATGCTTCCATGTACTTTGTATTCATCTGTGCTCTCATTCTGTACTCGTCAAAGAAGTCCCTTAGCGCTACAGCATATGGCAAGTCTAATGACACACAATTGGCTGGAGGTGCTGTTGGAGGTACAGTTGATAAACAGATATTTGATTTTTTAATCCCTACTTTGGCTGAGAAAATCGAGTTGATGGCATGTTGTACCATTAGCTCAGGCATTACTTTCCAAGCGTGAGTAGCTGTTGCATTGGCATTGTGCGCACCGTCGATTTGTGCGATGTCTGCCCATGCCATGATCTTCTTAGACTCACATGCGTCTACAAAAGACCTAACCATGTTTATATTCCTATAAAGCACGTTGTATTGTGGATCTTGGTGAGCACCATTGATACCCTCTTCAGCAAACATTACTGCTACGTCAGGGCCAGCCACTCCAGATACGTATGAGTGGTAGTTGATTGGACGTCCCACTTCATCTTCGATTAGGTCTAGTGCTTTTCTCTGCGCTCTTACTTGCTTTCTAGTGATAGGTACGCCGCCTACACCTTGTGGTGTTCCTTCAATTAGTCCATCAAAGTGAGACTGTCCCGCTGTACGGATAACCATAATATGGTCTGCACCATGCCATGCGGCCATTCTCATACGTCTGATATCATCTTCAAATCTGCCCGATGCAATCTCTGTCGTGATGGTAGACATACCTTGTGGGTCAATGTCATTGAAATACTTTCCAGAAGGAAGTGCTACGCTTTGTTTCAATGGTGTTGATTGGTCTGCATATGTGAAATGCTCCATTTTTAATCCTGGAGCAGGTGTTCTCCAAGTCCAGCCTCTTCTTCTAGGTCTGTAATTCTCTAGGTCTTTTAGAATTTCTTCAACGTCGATCTTAACGTTTTTGTCTAGTTTAGTTTGTGCCATGATTACTTACCTCCTTTGAAGATTGCTGTTGCTTCGTCCCAGCCTTTGCCTTCTACAAGCATTAGGCCAGCTTCACGAACTGAAATATTTTTCTCTTTAGCAAGACGGTACACCACATTACCTGTGCCTTTGCCCATAAGTCCTCTGTCGATGCAACCATCTACAATAGGTTTAACTTCTAGGGAAGAGAATCCCATTCTAAGTAGTACCGCTCTTTCTACAGAGGGAGATGTATTTTTTTGTCCTAATTCTAATAGTGGGTCAACAATCTGTTCAGCCAGTGACCAGAACTTGTCATAAAGCTCCTTGTCGGAAAGACCAGCTAGATGTTTTCTTCGTTCTTGGAAATCGTCTGCTCTTTTCATATATTCCTCCTATTTATTTTTTAATTCCGCAATTGCGTTTTTAATGAAATCTTCTGTTGTATGGGCATCTTCTGCTAAGAATTTGATGTCTTCTGCTGTTGGCTCATCTACCTTGTATGTTGCCATAGCTGTCTTAACCAAAGATCTTCTCATTTTGTCTAAGTCGATCTCTCTCGCTTTGATTAGAGACGGATGGCTTGGAAGGATAATGTTCTTTCCTGGCACTTCATCTGTTGGGTCACCGAATTTTACTTCGATACCGTTTTTCTTGGCAAAAGAAAGCTGTGGTTGCACGTGTTTTCCAGCACCTGTGTACTCTGTTTCTTGTACTAGTATTATTGCATCTTCTGGAAGCTCTTGGGCTAATGCAAATGCTGCTGCTAGTGCTGTATTTCCGGCAGGTCCTTTTTCAAGCCCCTCTAGGCTAGCTAGTGTCTCAGTCATGTAGAATACGTCACCTTGTTTTACTGTTACGTATCTGTCCATGTATCTAAGCGCTCTAGCAGCTGATCTAGGCACATCTGATCTGTCTGGGAAGTTAGAGAATGGTACGCCAAATCCAGTATGACCTGTTGTGAATGATTTTCTGTTAAAATCTCCATCCGATGCCATGTGAAGTCCTGCTAGGTCTACGCTGGCCCCAATCACTGTTGTTTTAGCTCCTGCTTTACGTAATCCACGTGCCGTACCAGTTAGGTTCCCCCCGCCGGCATTGGTACATACTACTACCTCAGGATCTTTTCCAAATTTTGCTCTAACTTGCTGAGATATCTCGTATCCAAGAGTCTCTACACCAGCAATTCCAAATGGTGTATATAAAGATGCATTGAAATAACCAGTTTCTTCTAATAATAGAAGGAATTTGTAGAATAGCTCTGGTCCTACTGATAGTTGCACTACCTCTGCACCAAACGCCTCACATTTTCTAGCTTTTTCAATGATTTCTGGCTGTCCAATTCCTTTTGAGTCATAGCACTCCTGCACTACGATACATTTTAGACCTTGCATTGCGGCTTGTGATGCTACAGCAGCTCCGTAGTTGCCGCTTGTGGCTGTGATAACGCCTTTGAACCCAAGTTTTTTAGCATGGTATACAGCGTTGGCTGCACGTCTGTCTTTAAAGCTTCCTGATGGATTGGCTGCTTCGTCTTTTATGAAAATCCTTGCACCTTTTCCTGGTTCTGCCAATTTACGCGCTAGTGTCGTAATATTTCTAAGTTCAATAATTGGCGTATTACCTACGTGTACATCGGATTGAATTTTCTGCATTTCTTCTAGGCTGTAGCCTGTTTCTTTCATCATTCTTTCGTAGTCAAATGCGATAGAACCGCTCTCAAATTGGCTATAATCTATGCCAACGTGTTTTTTCATCAGTTCCGCTTTTCGGCCCATGACAGCGCTGTAACTATTGTCTTTATTCATTATCTGTCACCCCCGAATGCGATTTCTCTCACTTGCTCACCTATAACTGAAAGCTCTGGTACAAAATCACCAAAGTCGTGATTATATCTTGGGTTTACTTCTAATAGTTTCCCAGTTTCTTCACGTTTTGTACGCGTGATGACTGTAACTTCATCACCAATATTAGCATCTTCTTTCAAAAATCCACGTACCCACAGCTGAAGCGGTGTCGCTTTTGTGTCGTCAGGTACTTGTGGTGCTCTTTCGCTCGGTTCTAGAATAATCTTATGTATCAGAACCCACTCGCCTTTTTTAGCCATTCCTATATCCTCCTATTAAATAAGGACGATTAAATCGTCCTTATTACATTATCCAAATAACGAAAATTTAACAAGCTTTATTTTACAATTTTCTTGTCAGGGCAGATTTGATCTCTGAAATCTCCCATGATTGCTCTTGGCACTGGAAGTGTTAGCATAGTGTGAAGTCCTGGGTTCGCATTGATAACTTGTGGAATCATGTTTACGCACATCGCGATAGTTCCAATACCACCTGGTACTTCTGGAGAGTTAACCATGTTAACGTTAGGTGTTCCTTTGATGATTACATAATCACCAGTTTGAACGCCAACTTGCTCTGGCTCGATTTGTTGTGGGTGATCCATTTCGATTTTGATTTTGCCATCAATGTGACCAAAGCCTTTCATAGCACATCCTGCTACGTTGCCAGCTTTTGCAAATCCGTATGGAGATTTTCTATCAACATCTGTCATAATAGGCTCCATAGATTGTGTTACTTCGTCAACTTTCCAACCAATAGCCTCAGCGATCATTCCAATAGACTCATGGAATCCAACGTGACCAGATAATTTTCCAGTCTTAACGCCATCTTCAAACTCTTCTTTAGTGATGCCGATGCCTTGCTCTTCCATTACTACTGGTCCAAATGGAGAAAGGCTATTAACACGTCTTGATATAACGTGATCTACTTCTTCCATACAACCAGTCATAACTACTACTAAAAGGTCCATGATAAGACCTGGGTTGATACCAGTTCCTAGGATAGATACACCATTGGCTTTAGCGATCTCGTCTAATTGTTTTGCTAGGTCAGGCGTTTGCGCTTGTGGGAAAGCCATTTCTTCTGCACTTGAAACTACGTTGATTTTTCTTTCAAGAACAAATTTTAATCTATCAAATGCTTTTGCAGTAAAAGAATCTGTACAAGAAAGAACAACATCAGCAGCCCCTTCTTTAATAACGTCTTCTGGTGAACCGATGATTACATCAGGTCTGTCACCTTTTTCTGTCTTGATAAAATCGTACATGCTCTTTCCAACTTTGTCGCCTCTTCCAGCAACACCTACGATATCAACACCTTTTTTCTTTAATAGCATGTCCGCCATGCCTGAACCCATTGCTCCAAGACCCCATATTATTACTTTTACGTTTTGCATTTTTCTATCCTCCATTTTTTTAAGTGAACGGAAATCCGTCTTTGTCCATTATTATATACTACAGCCCAAAATATTCCAAGTGTTTTTTGCAAAAAAAATAAATATTTTTTTAAAATACTTATTTTTATCTACAATATATCGCTAATTTTTCAACATTTACGCTCTTAGCTCGTTGGTGCAAATATTTTTGCACTATTTGCATTAATTTTAGTACTATTTAGACATTATCTGTCCAAAGTTCGCATTGTTATATTACATTGTCTGTTGCACCATGAACGCCATCCGGTGGATCGTCATATTTTTTCAGCAACCGCTTCACTTTGTATTAAACTGCCATTCTCAAAATTTGCTTCTGTGAATGCCATGGTGGCCTCCTTGCAAATTTATTTTGCGTTGACATGTGTATATAAAATAACATATAATCAAATTATAAAGAGAGAGTGCTTATAACACTCTCTCAGTAGCACAACCGCGCAAAAGGCGGTCGGCTTGCGAATTATGTTTAAAGAAAAATAATCGCGTACCTTGTGGTTGGGGCGATTATTTTTTTGTCCTAAATCCTAGGATTAAAACAACGAGAGTTCCAAATGCTACCATTAATGATAACGCTTCAAATACGCTCATAGGCACACCCCCTTTCTGGGGTGCAAACCTACCGCCCTTATGCACTTGTGCTATAGGGATTATATATTAAAAGTAAATATATGTCAATAAATATATTTTTTAACATTTCCGTTAATTTTCTAGGCTTGTCGTTCGCATATTATAAAATTTACAGCATACTAAATATCATATTTCCGTAGTTTGTGCTGCAGTGTCTGCCTTTTTATCTTGAGATAGTTGGCGGCTCTTGTCACATTGCCATTGTTAAGTATCATGGCGTCTTGAATAATGTTTTTCTCAATATACTCCATATGGGCGTCAAGCCCGGCACCTTCACTTCCATAATAAATCTCATCAGCCCCAAGTCTCATCACACCTGCTCGACCTAAAGACAGGGAATCTTCAAACCCAAGGTTTGGTCCCCCCGTACCCTCATTGATTTGCTTTTTCAAGCTTTCAATGGTCTGTGTTAGTTCCGCCACGCTGGTTATGTTTTTGGCAACCTCGATGGCAGCAATGACTTCACCGTTATCAATAACCGGTATGGTGCTATTAATGGTAGTGATTTGTTGTCCACTGTTGTTGATGTATATCTGCTGCTCGCCTGTGGTACTTTTTTTATTTAGCAAGGCCTGAATCAATGTACTTTGCTCGGGATCAACGTGCTTAAAGGCTTTTGCAAAAGGTTTGAATAACACATCCCTAAGTTGCACTTTTTCTAAATGTGCCATTGCCTCACTATATATGATGGTCTTCTGATTCTTATCTACTACATGTACGCCTTCGTCTACCAACTGCAATATAATTTGCAGTATTTTCTTATATTGACCACTTTTCACAAGCTACACCTCCACTAATATCAATATATTAGCATAAAAGTCCCTTGACTGATAGAGGGTAAAATGATAAAACTATAGAATAAGAAACTATATATAGAGGAAGAACTTTTTAGGAGGCATTATGTTACTTGAAGCACTAAGACCTGTATGGGCAGAAATCAACCTATCTAACGCGGGGCATAACATAGAACAAATCAAAAAAAGGGCAGCGAAAAGCGAAGTCATTGGTATTATAAAAGCCAACGCTTATGGCCATGGTGCTGTGGAATACGCCAACATGCTGATAGAACATGGAATCAAAAGAGTAGGTGTGGCCGCTATTAGCGAGGCGGCAGCTCTTCGTGAAGGCGGTATTGACTGTCCCATTATCATGTTGGGGCTGACCCCTGCCATGTACCACCCCGCCATTCTTGAATACAACATCACCCCCGTGGTATCTAACTTTGAAAATGCAAAATCCTTTTCTGACTTGTCAAAAGATAAGGAAATAGAGCTGTGGGTTGCAGTAGATACTGGCATGGGTCGTGTAGGAGTCCAGCCAAATGAAGAGGGTATCAATGAAATTCAAAAAATCAGTCAATTGCCCAATGTCAAAATTGGTGCATTGTTCTCGCATTTTGCCAAAGCAGATGAAACTGACAAATCATATACAAAGCAGCAAATTGCTCATTTTACGCATGTGTATGACGAACTCATAAAACGCGGTGTACATATCTCACAAAAAACCATTGCCAATAGTGCTGGTATTATAGACCATCCTGAGGCTCACTATGATATTGTGAGACCTGGTATTATTCTATACGGTTGTTATCCGTCAGACGAGGTAGATAAGTCTATCATAGATTTAAAACCTGTTATGACCATCAAAGCAAATATAACCTTGCTAAAAAAAGTCCCATCTGGCACCCTGATTAGTTACGGCGGTATATTTGAAACAAAGCGGGAGAGTCTTATTGCCACATTGCCGCTGGGCTACGCAGACGGATATCCTCGTGCCTTAACAGGGAAAACCCATGTGATTATCCACGGACAGTTTGCTCCTATTGTAGGTAAAATCTGTATGGATCAATGTATGATTGATGTGACAGATATACCTAATGTAAAAGAAGGGGATGAGGTCATTCTTCTAGGAACCGATGGCAAGCTGACCATTTCTGCCGAAGAGCTAGGTCAAAAAACTGGCACGATTAATTATGAAATACTTAGTAGAATGGGGAATCGTATCCCAAGAGTTTATGTAAAATAGGAGGATGGTTTTATGGCGCTTATTGACAACCTTGTGAAGTATGGGGTTCCTAAGCAATGCTCCGTGGATGATGTTATCGTCATGCAGGGGGATATGACCCAAGATTTTTATATTGTGGCGCAAGGGAAATTAGGCGTATATATTAACTCAACCTCTGATTACCCTATTCGCGTTGCGGAGATTGTTTCGGGTGGGTTTTTCGGTGAGATGAGTGTGGTTACAGGTGCTCCTCGAACAGCTACCATTATAGCTGAAGAGTCTTCTTTGTTATTTGTTTTTAGCAAAGAGAAATTTCAAACCATATTAATAGAAGCGCCTGATATAGCCATGGGCATCATTAAGACCTTGTGCCAAAGAGTCAGCGACCTGAACGGTAGCATCCTAGCATTAAAGCAACATGCAATCCGTAGCAGTTCAAATGGAACTTCCACTGAAAAAAGTCCTATTGAAGGCATGGATTTTGTGTCTTTATTGCCGAAAAATCACCCAACATATGACATGGCTATGCCTGAGACATTTGAAAACTGTGTGATTGAGAAGCCTTTAACTTGCCCAGTATGTAACGAAGGCTTTTCTGGTAAAATCCCTTTGTTTTCAAAACTAAAGCTAAAGTCAACCACTTTGGAGTTTCGCAGGAATTACCATGATTTTGACATTCTTTGGTTTACCATTTCTGTGTGCCCTCACTGCAATTATGCTGATTTTTACTCGGTTTTCAACCAATCAAGTATTTATTCAACAAAATCTGCTAATTTTGATACACCTACTAGAGAGCCTCTCAAAACCGCAGGGGGCGATGCTCAAAAAATTTCCTTTCACAATGCAACCTTTTCGGAAAAAGTGGAGAAACTTGACATCACCACCGATCCTAAGAATATACAGCTTGTCCTCAAAAGCTATTATCTCGCATTGATTTGTAGTGCCATATCAGAGGCTGGTAGCCTTCACTCGGCTAAATTGTGGCTGAGACTTTATTGGTTGTACACAGATATGGACGATATGACGCAGATGAAAAACGCTGCCCAAATGGCCCTTTCATACTACCTCCGTGCCTTTGGCGAAGAAAGCATGCGGTTTCACTCTCTTCCAGACACAATGGAATTGTACCAAACTGCCGCAGAACTTGCGATTTTTCTAAAAGATGCCAAAACTGCAAAAAAATACTGCACTATGATTACGTCTCATGGATCATTTGTAAATGTCCCTGTGCATGCGCAGGCCACCGAAGCTTTGATGGAACGAATACCTCGCATTTAGGAAAGGAGTCCCCTCTTGAAGAAAAAATCCCTACTCATACCTGTTGTTTTGTTTTTCATATTTAGCATATTTTCCATATTCAACACCTTTGCTAAGGCAGAAAACTCAGCCTATGACTCTTTGCTTGAGCATAGCGACAACCCTGATCCTAGAATCATTGTCATCGGTATTGATGACGCCAGCATAGACGCGGTTGGCCAGTGGCCTTGGCCTAGATCCTATATGGCAAATATGATCAACAAACTCACAGAACTAAAAGTGGCTACCATCGGGGTGGATATTCTATATGATGCACCCTCTGGTGATGACGAAAGTGACAGACTTTTGGCTGAGGCAATTGCCAATTCAAAAAGAGTGGTGCTCGCTTCTGCTGGTGTATTCAACCAGTCACAAATGGTAGATAAAAACGCCAAGGGGCTTGCTGTAGACTCTTTTATATTTCCATATGAACCCTTCCTTCAGCACGCCTACGTGGGTCATGTGAATGTATTCACAGACTATACTGGTGGCATCAATGTAGGTGCCAACTCTGACGGGGTCATGCGCAAAGCGATTAAATCTATTTTTTATAATAATGATTTTAGCAATGAGCCTTTGGAAGTTTTTTCTTTTCCTGTTAAAATATATCAAGTATATTGTGACATGACCGGCACTGATAAAATATTGCCCTCCGGCGAAGTTAGCCCCCTGGTACAACAGGTGCCTGAGATTCCAACAGATAAATTTGGTAGGTATTACATAGACTTTGTCGGCGGCCCAGATACATTCACCACTTTGTCTTTTGCTAGTGTGCTAAATGACGAATATCCACCTGAAATATTTGAGGACGCCATCGTCTTAATAGGGCCTCATGCCATTGGTGTGGGAACAGATAACTACCCAACCTCATTGGATGTTCAAAACCCTATGTACGGTGTAGAAATACATGCCAATACAGTGCAAACCCTGTTAAACAAAAGTTTTAAAGCATCGGCACCGGAATACGTTAATATTATTCTACTAGCCATTTGGATTGCCCTAGCCTATTTCTTGTTCTCTCGATTGAATCCATACATATCAGCCGCTAGTATGATGGTCGTACTAGCAACACAAATCATGATTGCCAAAATAGCTTATAATAGCTTTGATGCTGTTCTATACATGTTCTATCCTAGCGTTGCTGTGATTCTATTGTATGTGATGAACTTGGCCTATCGCTTCATCTTGGAGCAGCGGGAAAAGCGTTATGTCACAGGTATATTTGGTCGATTTGTCGCACCTGAGGTGGTGAAAGAAATGTTGTCTGGCGGTGTTAGCATCGAACTAGGTGGCTCCCTTCGTGATGTTTCTGTGCTGTTTGTGGATATTAGAGGATTCACCACTTTTTCTGAAGTCACGCCTCCTCCTATTGTCGTAGAGATTCTTAACAAATATTTGACAGTGACTTCCAATGCCATACTAAACAACAAAGGCACGTTAGACAAATTCATAGGCGATGCAACCATGGCTGTATTCAATTCGCCTAACGAACTTGCAGATCATGCTTTTCACGCTGTGTGCGCCGCATGGGAAATGCAAAAAAACGCTGCCCCAATTCAGAAAGAAATCAAGGATCAATATGGCATTGATCTTAAATTTGGTATAGGTGTGAATACCGGCCCTGCCGTAATCGGCAACATCGGCTCCTCCTTTAGAATGGACTATACTGTCATAGGCGATACCGTGAACACGGCGGCGCGACTAGAAAGCAATGCAAAAGGAAATGAGATTATTATCTCAGAGTCAGTATACGAAAAAGTAGCTGATCGAGTGGCCGTAACACCGCTTGGGAACTTATCTGTCAAAGGAAAGCAAACAGAGATTGTTGTGTATCGTCTTGACGATATTAAGGGGGACGCCATACATGGAAAAAAATAAGACCTTTGATCTCACATTTTGGGGCGTGGGCGGCTCATGTCCTACCAGCAAACCAGACCGAAAGATTTTTGGAGTGAACACCCCTTGTGTCTCTACGTGTGTAGAGGATGAATACTTTATCTTTGACATGGGTAGTGGCCTGCTCAACTTCTCCAATTCTATAGGTGTAGTGAATGAGAAAAAATGCTTTCACATATTTATATCACATTACCATTTTGATCATTTAGAAGGATTGCTTTTCTTTGGGCCTCTATTCAATGCAAATGCCACTGTCCATTTTTATGGTCACCCTTGGCAAAACAAAACAGTTTTGGAAATACTGAAAGATTTTCTCAGCCCGCCCCATTTCCCTGTTGGATTTGAGGCGTTTTCTGCAGAAATACACTTTCATGTGGTGAATGAATCCGATTCCTTT
The DNA here is from genome assembly GCA_031553975.1 of Anaerovoracaceae bacterium. Lineage (GTDB taxonomy): Bacteria > Bacillota > Clostridia > Peptostreptococcales > Anaerovoracaceae > JAVBKP01. The sequence goes on from JAVBKP010000019.1 coordinate 19,933, forward strand.
TCATTGTGTGATGAAAAAGTCAAGGTTTCCACTATGCCAATTTCCCATCCTAACGCATGTACTGCCTATAGAATGAATTATCAAGATAAATCTTTTACATATATGACAGATATAGAACTTTCATGTTACAATTCATATAACCCTTTGCAGGCTTTTGCCAAGGATACAAATATGTTAATAGTGGATGCCTATTTTGACCATGGGGACTGTAAGGCAGGTTGGGGTCATTCAACATGGCGTGAAGCCGCACAGCTTGCTAAAGAGTCAAATGCAGAGACTTTGGCACTGTTTCATTATAACTACCAGTATTCGGACAAAGATATTGAAAATTTTATAAATTCTGCAAAGAAAACCCATTTCAAAACAATGGGAGCCATCGAACAACAGGCTTTTTCGTTGATATAACCAGGAGGAAACAAGTGAAAAAAGAAAGAACATCAATTATGCGTAAAACCTTTGTGCTTACACTATGCTTAGTAATCGCATCGACCGCAACAGTTTTGGCATTGCCAAAAAACATAGCACTTTTTAATGGTGCTACTAGCCTTACTGACTTTAGTAATGTCCTACTCAATCCAAGCGGCATATTCTTGTCGGAAGGTAAGCTATATGTGGCAGATGAGGCCGCTGGCACTGCAAGGGTTGTCTCGGATTTTAGCACAGCTGCTGGGATTTCTAATTTGGCAACTGGTCTTAATGCCCCGTCTGACATTGTTGTGGATAAAAATGGTATCACCTATGTCAGCGATAGTGACGACAACAAGATTGTGGGCATCAAACCAGATGGCTCTGTATACACAGTAGCCGGCACTACAGAGGCAGGTTTTGCAACTGGCAAAGGAGAGGCCGCTAGGTTTAATCACCCTACAGGGTTGGCACTGGATGATGCAGGAAATCTATATGTATCT
>JAVBKP010000030.1:0-23724 GCA_031553975.1 Anaerovoracaceae bacterium
TCTATGATGCCTGGTAGTATCTTTAGTTTGCATTTGATTTTGTTGCACTCAAGTGTTATATCATTTAATTCTTTCTTTGTGGCAGATGGTATAGCAATGATTATCTCATCTACTTTGTATCGTGCTGCTATCTTGGCGATTTTGTCCCGGCCACCAGCCACTCTGACACCAGCCACTCTTGCATTGTGCTTTGTGGTATCATCATCAATGGCAATCACAGGCACCTTGCGATACTCTGGATGTGATTTCATCTCTTTGATCATAGACACACCTGCATTACCAGCCCCTACGATCATAACCCGGGTGGTGTTGGCGTTAGGTATGATATATGGTGCCTTGTTCTTAAAATCACGGAATGATCGGTAACTAATGCGCACAGCACCTACCAATATAAGATCTGTCATCGTAGTAAGTACATATATGCTTCTAGGCAAATCCGCTTGGAATAAAGAGAAATAAAACACCACAGCCATGGTGGCAGTCATGGACGCTGCTGCTACTTTGATAACTTCATCCGCCCCTGCGTATTTCCAAATGCTATTATATAGCCCTAATATGGCGAATATCCCAATCTTAATGGCGGTAATAGCTACTATATGTGACCAATATACATTGAAGTAGTTGACAAACCCGTCAGCCTCATAGTTGAATTCAAACCTTAGTAGCAAAGACATCAAATATCCAAAGTTAATCACTATTATATCAAGGAATGCCAACAATAGCATTCTAGACCATTTTACAAACATTTTTGCCTCGCATCCTTCTTGAAAATTTCAACATATATTTTATCATATATTTATCATAAATACTAGGGTGTAAACATAACAACAAGAGGATGGCTTTCGCCATCCTCTTGAGATTAATTTGACTTAGTTATTTAATTGTAAATTAACTATGGTCTTAAGTCAACAATTACGATATCGTATTGCTCGCTATCTTCATCAACTTGGTAGAAGTTAACTTTGTTTCCGATTCTTAGAGAACCAAGAGTTTTAACTTCATACTCGTCACCATCTTCATTTAATGCGTATACAACTGCAGCCGCATCAATAGAGTACCATTTGTGGTCTGAGAAAAGTTGGATAAGGTTTCCGTCAATAGCCTCAACTGTTGGTGAACCAAGAACCGCAGCTTCACTAGCGATAGCAGTTCCTGTGGTCACTTTTGTGATTACGCCATCTGCATCAACATCCAATTCTAACAATCCGCTTTGGAATTTAAGTCCTGCAAATATGGTGGCTGTGTCAGCAAATCCTTTGAATTCTTTACCAGCTACAAAACCAGTAGCATATTGAACTTTCTCGTTATCAGAATTTGCTCTTGTAGATACGTCATTAATTACAGCATAAGTAGCTTTTGTGTTGCTAGCTTGTGCTTTAGCAACAACCATTACTTGGATTTTGCTCTCGCCAACATTTGAATAACCAAGAGCAACACCAGTAGTTAACGCAGTGTCTTTTTTAACGTTAGCTAATTTCACTAGGCTATATTTTTTATCAGTGCTATTGTAAGAGAACACTACTACGCCTGTGTCAATTGTATTTCCGCCTAAAAGTGATCCGCTTGCAGATACTTTCATAGCATTTAAATCAGTTAACGCCACTGTTGTGATTGTATCAATTTTACCGTCTTTGTTAACAGAGTATTTGATAACACCAGGAGTAACTATGCTTGATACGATTGTACTTACAGCAGTATCTTTAGCAAATAATGAAACTTCATCTCCTGCTTTGTTTAAAATTTTAGCTTGTGCTTGGTCAAAACCAGTCACAGCTGGTTTAGTAGCAAGTAGGATACCGTAGTTTCCTGAAGATGCTTCTACTACAGATGAGAATGCAATTTTACCAGCATTGTCAAGTGAAACTTTAACTGTATCGCCAATTTTGATATTGCCAGCAGCAGTTGCAGGTGCAAGCGCTGTGTTCAAGCTGTATTGTGTTCCATCTAGTGTGTATTTTTTGTTGTCAGAAGTTACAGCTGTCACTTTACCTTCTACAACTTTAGTACCAACTTCGATTTTACTAACTTCTCCGTTAGTTCCACTTCTTTGGAATACAGCAACCACGTTATCTTTTGCAAGTTTGTCTAGGCTATCAACACCTTTTAACTCAAATTTAGAATAGTCAATTGACTTATCTGCTTTTGTAGGCAATTGGTAACCATTTAATTTGCTTCCATCAAGCATACCAACAGTATATTTGAAGATATTAGTTTGATTCCATTTTGTGAATGAATATACATGTGTAATTGTTTTTCCTGAAAGTTTTACTTCAAAAACACCTTTCATAGCAGCGCCAGTTAGTGTTGTTAATGCAGTTGAATCAGCATTTATGATTTGTAAAGCACCACCAGTTACGATTGTGCTCTCGCTTGCAAATGCGTAAGAATATGCAACATCATTTGCATCTTTAAGTGTAATCATTCCGCTTTCAGTTGTTGTTCCGTTAGTAACGGTAGAAAGTGTAGTTGATTTAACTTCTTTGATTGCAACGATGTCTCCATCTTTGTTCTCAATTGGTGTTACATATTTACCAACATATGGTGCAAGTGAAATTTTAGTATCTTCACTTCCAGTTATGATTTTGTCAGCAGCTACTTTACCAAGGATTGAGTACATAGTTGGATTCTTAGAATCCGCTTTCCACTCGCCATCGGCATTAGTAGCGCCTAGCTCAGCATCTAGCGTTTGGAATAACATGATAGCAACGTTGCCTCTAGTAGCGTTAGTGCCAGAGATAGTTACGTTATCAGAAATTCCTAATTTTTGAGCCTTTAATACATATTTTGTAGGCCAAGTTCCAGTTAAGCTCTTGTCATCGTAACCCAAAGCTTTAGTAATCATAGCTAATGCTTCGTAGTAAGTTACTTTGCCATCTGGTTTGAATGTTCCATCTGGATATCCAGTGATCACGTTCATGTTTTGTGCTAGTGCGATCCAGCCTTCACCCCAGTGACCTTTAGCGTCCTTGAATGTAGTAGTTCCGCCAGCTTTTAATCCAAGAGATTTGCAGATGAATGCAGCCATTTCAGCTCTAGTTACATCTCCAGCTCCGTCAAATTTGCCTTCGCCTTTTCCAGTAGCAACTCCTAGGTCAACTAGTACGCCAGCAGCTTCTTCGTAAGCCGTACCTTTGATGTCTGTAAGCGCAGCACTAGTTATTGGATCCGCTGCGAACGCCATTGAAAAGCTTCCCAATACAAGGGAAAGGGAAAGTACAAGTGATAGTACTTTTTTCATGTTTTAATTTCCTCCTTAAAAATATTTCTCCGAGAGGGTCTTCGACAATTTAAGTGCTCAAACTATCATCCCTCTCTGAAGATAATTTGACATTATTATCATAGAATGCAAGCAGTAGATGCTTGGCACATTCTATCAAAATTGATTATACACTCCGTGTAAAGCTACGTCAACTGTTAAAATGATTTGTAATAATCATGTAATAATTTCCAGTTGCTGTATTTTGTTGCTTCGGTGTTTTACCACACGTCTGTTGTGTATGTTATTATTATAGCAAATTCTGAGCAAATGTCTATTACGTGGATATTACAGTATAATTAACGTATTGTGGCACAAAATATTAAAAGTTTTCTTCCTTTATATGTGCAATTTTACTTTATACTATTTTGGTTGAATTTGTACCCACCACAGCATGTCTTCGTCGCCCCAATGTGATTTGTGAGCATATTTATAATGCTCCGTAGCATCTTCTAGGTTGCTGACAAAATAACTTGCCTTGTGTACTATCTTACCGTCACGTTGGTCTTGGCGTAATATCATAGACACACTTCGTATGTCCGTCCAATCTCTTCGATAATGTAGCCACGATACATCGGTAGATGTATAACATATCTTAGTATCTACCTCAATGTCCTCTGGTTTTTCCTCTTTGATGACCGAGTCATATCTAAACTCTTCCTCTCGGGCACTGATAATCTCTCTAAAATACTCTGATGCGTCTATGTATAAGTTCTGATATTTTCCTTTTAGCGCACATACATAGTGACCGCCCCGACTGATAATTTCTTTTGACACATCAAAAGTCAGGTTAAATCCTGTGATTGTGACTAGTTTTCCTTCTAGATCAACCCCTTGTAGCACATCTAGTATTTCTCTGGTAGATGTCATGGTGTTGTCTTTGTCTGTTCTTGTTTTTCCGATAAATATCTTGTCGCCATCTTGGTATGTTTTCACTCTAGGTATGCTGTCCTTTAATGGATGTGCATTCTTGTGTAATTCATTAATGGGATGAATGGCTTCGTAATATTTTAAGTATGCTGTTACTTTATCCATATCGTCCTCCTTGACTAGTTATAATAAAGATTGTTGGAACTATACTCTGGGTCTGCTGTCACATCTACGCCTAGGTCCATCATGCTTTGCGCATCGGTGACTGAAAGGATAGCTGTGCAGTGGGCTATACACCCATTTAGTTGTGTTAGCCTATCTAGTGCAGTCTGTGCGGCTGGGTTGGTCATGGCTGACACTGCTAGTGCTCCTAATACTTCATCACAGTTAAGTGTAGATTTTTTATGATTCAATGTGTTTGTCTTTAGGTGCTGCAATGCTTGTAGTACATTAGGGGATATGAGGTGCATATCATCTGGCATGCCTGCTAGCTCTTTGGTGGCATTTAGTAGGGCGGCGGCGGCGGCTACCATTCTGCGGGAGCTGCGGCCCGTAATAATCTTGCCATTTGGTAGTTTTATGGCCATGGCTATTACGTTCTCATATTTAGGATCTTCATTTCTTTTGTTTTCCACGTATCCTCTAGCCGGGGCCACCACTGATCGATCTGCTTCTTGCAAACCTAGCTCGTCCAACATTAATTTTGAACGTTCTAACGCTTCGACTTCTATGCTTCCTTTTTTATATTCGCATCTTGATACGAAATATCTACGAATTATTTCTTGTCTGCTGGCTTCTTTCACGATTTCATCGTTTGTAATGCAAAGTCCTATTCTATTGACGCCCATATCAGTAGGTGATTTGTACATGGACTCTTCACCCGTTATTTTTTCTATGATTCTTTTGATCACAGGGAACATTTCTACGTCCCTGTTGTAATTCACAGCCATTTGATTGTATGCTTCAAGATGAAATGAATCTATCATGTTCACATCTTTTAGGTCTACTGTGGCGGCTTCGTAGGCGATATTAATAGGGTGCTTTAGTGGCACATTCCAAATAGGGAATGTCTCGAATTTTGCATATCTAACTTTGTTGCCTAGTTTGTATTCATGGTACATCTGTCCTAGACATGTGGCTAGTTTTCCGCTACCTGGCCCTGGCCCTGTTACGACTACAAGTGGTTTTGTGACTGGAATATACGGATTGGCTCCGTAGCCTTCATCGCTAACAATTGTTTCCACATCTGTAGGATATCCCTTTGTATGAAAATGCTTGTAGGTCTTAATACCTCTGCGGTTAAGTTTGTTGATAAATGTATTTACAGCAGGATTGTCTTCATATCGTGTAATAACTACACTATTGACTTCTAGATCATAGGATCTTAAATCATCCATAATGCGAAAAACATCGAGATCATATGTGATGCCAAAGTCATATCTAGTCTTGTTACGTGCTATATCGCCAGCATAGATTACGATTACTACCTCTAGCTGGTCTTTTAGTCTTTGAAGAAGTTTTATTTTGGCATTCTCGTCAAACCCAGGCAATACGCGTTTTGCATGCATATCGAACATAAGTTTTCCACCAAATTCTAAATAAAGTCTTTCCCCTTCTTTGATGCGACCTAATATGTACTTGGATTGCTCCTCTAGGTACTTCTCTGGGTCAAATCCTGGTTTTATAGCACTTGGTGCTGATCCCTTTCTCATTTCTTTCTCCTGCTTTACTCCTCTACTTTAACAATTCTAGCGCTTTGCTTAGCTGTGTGTCAGTCCCTGCCGTTTTTTCTATGCTGGCCAACTTTGCTGCTACCGCTTTTGTGATAGCGTCCCTTGTTGCTTTATTTAGGGTTCCATCAACTGCTATTTTTGCGCTTTTTTGGAACTCTTTTACTATTGCCACTGTATTGGCATCCATGGTGCCGTTAACAGCCGCTTTTGTATATCCTAGGTATTGAAGTCTTTGTTGCGCTCCATATACGTTAAGGCCTGCTGATCCTGATTTTGCTATAGTTGCTTCACTCATTGGTGCAAAACTAGCAATTTTTGTTTTGGCGGTAGCCACTGCTGTAGCATCTGGTAGAGACACCGTCACATCGGGCTGTATCCCAATACCTTGGATTGTGGTTTTGTTGGGGGTGATGAAACTTGTTATTGTAAGCTTAATCGCTCCTCCATTTTTTAAGTCAAGGGAAGTCTGTGCTATACCTTTCCCAAAGGTTTTATCTCCTATTATCGTGCCGGCTTTGTTGTCTTTGATAGCACCTGCCAATATTTCTGATGCGCTGGCTGAGTTTTTATTAACTAATACTGCCAATGGCATTCCTAGGCTTGTCCCATTTGATTTGTATGTCTCCGTCACTGCGCCTTTTTTGCTGAAATGTAATAGTTCTTTACCGGCTGGTATGATTTGCTCTGCTATTTTAACGCAAGTGTCTATGATTCCGCCTCCGTTATTACGCAAATCTAGTATGATGGAGGTCGCGCCTTTTGCCTTTAATGCCTCTAGTGCGGCTTTAAATTCTTCGTGTCCATCGTTATCAAAATCCACCAGCCTTATGTATCCTATTTTGTCTGTCTTCATTTCATATGTCACGGAGGCTAGTTTTACTTTGGCTCTGGTGGCTGTAACCGTTATTGGTTTTCCATCTCTTTGTACTGTCAATGTCACGGAGGTGCCAGCCTTGCCTTTTACCTTTTGGGCTACTTGGTTGAAATCCGTGATTTTGATGCCATCGACTTCTGTTATGATATCCCCTGCCTTTAGTCCGGCTTTTTCTGCTGGGGTGTCTGGGAAAATATTAACTATACGGGTTTGGTTGTTGTAGCTTTCCATGGTGATGCCAATGCCTTCATATTCGCCTTGGACTGTTTGTTGAAAGCTGTCATAGCTATTGTCTGTGGCAGGGAAATATACGCTGTATGGATCTAATGTGTCGAATACGCCTTTGTATGCTCCGTTTACTAGATCTTCATAGCTGACTTCTGTCACGTAGTCGCTTTTAATGTAGTCCATGATAAGATTCAGAAAGTCTAGTTGCTCTCCCGCTTGCTCTAATGTCATGGCTTGCTTTGTAGTTGTGTCTATGGCTGTATTTGTGGTCTCTGCCGCAAATGCTGGTAGTACTGTTGATAGTACCAGCGTCAGGACAATTAGGAAAACTATAACTTTTGCAGTTACTTTTTTCATTTTTGTACTCATAAGATCTCCTTATAAAATCTCCACTGTTAATTGATTCTGACTTTCTGTAAGTCCTTTTATGCTCAGGTCGTATTCTATACTAATATATCGCTTTCCCACCACTGATTCTATTTTGTTATCAATGATATTGGTTAGGATTTCCATTGGCATGGTGCCAAATGGCGTCTCATACTCCCCTTCTATTTTCTCTCCTTTTTCAAAAGTCATTTCGTTGCGAACTGGACCATAGCGCTGCATTTTCACTATATTATCTCTTATTTTAATCGTGGTCACGCTACCGTCAATACCCAGTAAATCTGTTTCTTTGTATACAATATATACGGCACCGTTTTTGTTGTAGAATTTGCCCTCTGTGACAAATTCCATATCGTCTTTTTCGCCATTTGCACTGGTTTGCAGCCCAATGACTTTTAGGATAACTTCTTCCATGTTGTCTATCATATTAAACTCTCCAGATGTTCTTTGTCGAAGTGGTATGCTTTTCTGCAAAATTGACAAGTTAGCTCCGCTTGACCATCTTCTTCTATGATTTCACGTAGGTCTTTTTCGCCTATGCTGATTAAAGCCTTTTCCAGCCTTTCCACAGAACAATCACACTCCCAACTGATGTCTCTATGCTCTAGGATTGTTACCCCATACTCTTCTGGCATGTCTTTGAATATTGTGAGTAGGAGGTCATCCACATCTTCGCTAGTATGGGCTAGCTCGCTGAGAGGCTGTAGTTTTGCTAGCATGGATTCTAGGTAGTCTACGGATTCTTCCTCTGCATCAGGTAGCATTTGGATAATCATGCCCGCAGCAGATAACACGCTACCATCTTCTCCTATTTTCACACCTAGGGCAAAGGATGTTGATTGTTGCTCTGATATAAAGAAATACATGGTCAAATCATCTGCGATCTCGCCTGTGGCTAGTTCTATTCGCCCTACGTATGGTTCTCCTTGTCCTAAGTCTCGTATTACCATAAGCTGACCTATGCCAATGGCGCCACCTACATCAAACCCACCTTCAGGGTGCAAGGGCATATCAATATTTGGATTGGATATGTAACCTTTGACTTTGCCGTTTTCTTTGGCTGTAGATAGTATTTCTTGAGCTATTCCATCGCCTTTGAACTGGACTGTGAGCTTTGCATCCATGTGTTTTAGCTGCATGATGCCCATGAGCCCTGCCCCTGTTATGACTCTGCCTAGGGCCGTTGTGGCCGTTGGCAGAGTCTCGTGAATGGCCGCCGCCTGTCTAACCATATCTGTACTAATAGTTAGATATACGCGGTATGATCCGCTTTTGTCTATGGCGATAATTGAGTTTTGTTTTTTGTTCATTATGTCTCCTGATGTTTTATGCCAGCTGCAATTCTTTTGACAACATAGCAATTATCTCTTCTGATTCTGCTAAGGTGGTACCTTTTGCAGAAATGTATACTTTTATTTTTGGCTCTGTACCTGATGGCCTTACAATAAAGCTGCTTCCATCTTCTAGGATAAATTCCAGCACGTCGGCCGCTGGCAATCCTGTTTTATCTGCATTCATATAGTCAATAGATTTTGTGATTTTCCGTCCTGCTGCTTGCTCTGGTGGGCTTGTGCGGAAATCTTTCATAATCTGTCCCATTTTCTTCATGCCCTCTGCGCCTTCAAAGTAGAAGTCTAGCAGATGATTTTTGTAAAATCCATGTTTTTCATATAGATCGTTTAGGGCATCCACTAAAGTTTTTCCTATGGATTTGTAGTGAGCAGCCATTTCACAAATCAGCATTGATGCATTAACTGCGTCCTTGTCGCGAACATAACCTTTGCTTAGGTATCCGTAGCTTTCTTCAAATCCAAATATGTATCTGTCTTCCTGCTTTTTCTCTTCTAAAATTTTTATTTGCTCCCCGATGAATTTAAATCCTGTCAGCACGTTGATTACCTCTACACCATATTCATTGGCTACAGCATCTGTCATGGTGGTGCTCACAATGGTTTTAACTGCAATTGGATCTTTTGGCATAGTGCCTCTTTTGATGCGGTTTTGGCAAATAAAATCCAATAGTAAAACACCTATCTCATTGCCTGTCAATAGAAGATAGTCGTCCTTGTGTGCAATGGCTGTTCCTACTCTGTCACAGTCTGGGTCTGTGGCTAGTAGCATGTCTGGCTGGTTGCCTGCTGCTGCCATGCCTTTGCAAAGTTTCACACCTAGTGCTAAAGCTTCGGGTTTTTCTGGGTTAGGATATGAACATGTTGGGAAGTCTCCATCTGGCAGTTCTTGCTCTTTGACGATGCTAACATTTTCTACGCCAATCATTTCTAGGATTTTGCGAACAGATTTGTTGCCTGCGCCATTAAGTGGCGTATAAACCACGTTAAGTTTTTTGTTAATCTCTTTGTCTGTTATGCTTTCGGATTTGACGGCTGCCAAATAAGCATCTATTGTCTCTTGGGCTATGTACTCGATGCCATTGCCAAGTGCATCTTCAAAGTTCATGTATTTGACGTCATCAAAAATATCCGTTTTGTTGATACGTGATAGTACGTCTTCTGCTGCCTCAATGGTCAACTGACATCCATCTGCGTCGTAGGCCTTATAGCCATTGTATTTGGCTGGATTGTGGCTGGCCGTAATCATAATACCTGCTTGGCAGCCATAATGTCTAACGGCAAAGGATAATGCTGGCGTAGGCATTAACTCTGGATAGATGTATGCTTTGATTCCGTTGGCAACTAACACCTCTGCCGCACTCTCGGCGAACTCTACGGACATGTTGCGACTGTCGTAGGCTATGGCCACAGATGCTTTGCAATCCACTTTTGTAATGCTCTTTATGTATTCAGCAAAGCCTTGTGTTGCTTTTCTGACTGTATATATGTTGATTCTATTGGTTCCTGCACCGAGTACCCCTCTAAGCCCTCCTGTGCCAAACTCTAATTCTCTATAGTATCTATCATAAATCTCAGTTTCGTCCGATCTGATTTTCTCTAATTCGGCCTTAGTCGCTTCATCCATGTTGCCATTTGCTAGCCATCTCTCGTATAGTCTTAGTGCATTTTCCATTTTCAATACCTCCAAGCTTAAATTTTGGTAGTAATTGTCAGTATTTTTCAACCACTCTACCACCTTATATGATACCATTTTTGCGCAAAAAAAGAAAGCCCCGTAACTTTCTCTGAATGCCATTGGGGACGGTTCTAAATTATTAACAAGTGTTGATAATTTAGAACCGTCCCCAATGAATATTTTTATACTGTAAGTGTTCCATTTTCGTCAATGAGGAGCTTTAGCACATTTTTTACGTCTCCTGTTGCTACGTCTACATAAAATAAAAAGTATGTGTCCTCGGCCTCTACTTTTACTTCGTAGCAATAACTCTCACCACCGAAATCATTTGGTATATAACATAGTTGCGGTTCGCCAATAATTTTTCCGTTGGCATTGATAGACTTTAGAGGGTCAATTGTGCTAGGTGTTACGGTTCTGGTTTTGTGATTGATGGCGTAATTGGCCGCATCATAACCTACTATCTCACCGTTGTCTAGGCTGACTCTAACTTTTATTAGGTCTGGGTACATCATTACCTCTCCTTGGGTAGCTGCAAAATTCATTAGTGCAGTGTTGTCACTTTTTTGGGAGAAGGTTAGTTCCATATTTTGAATTCCTCGGGCTTTAAGGTAGTCTGATGCAATTTTTTCTGCTTGCTTTCTGGAAAGGTTGGATTTGCCCGACAGCTGACTACACATAGTGCTAATGATCTTGCCCCCGTTTTTAGTGACTTGAATATAGCATGTGGCGTTATCTCTCATATGGTATTCGAACATGTAGGTTAAATTGCTTTGTGGCTCTGGGCTTGTTGTTGTGGCGGATTGGGTGGTTCCTAAGTTGACAGCAACAAGTTGACTGGCTGGATACTGTCCTTCTGGGTCAATAAATTTTGCGGCTATGACTTTAGCATCTTGCTCTGTGACCTTAGGTCCTTTGATTTTTAGCAATCCCCCCTCGGACATATGATCAGAAAATGGACCGTCATATATTAGCTTTGGCATGTCCGACAAGCGACCTTCAAACTTGGTCATGGTACTATCAAATGGTGTAGATAAACCATCTGTTGCAGTTTCTAGCCCTTTGGATAGTTGGTCCGAACCAATAGCATCTTCACCACCTGCTGTAGCAGTTTCATTGAAAACAGACACAGCCTCGTCTTCTAGGTATTGATCTGTCTCTTCTGTCAGTTGAATCTGCCCTGGTTTTGACTGTTTCCACGCGATTACGCCCATGCTGTCTGGATCTACATTGTATAGACCCTCGCTGAGTTCTTTGGAATAGACATGTAACTGTCTTAGCAAATCCAAATCTCCAGCTGTTAGAGCCGTAAGGGAACTGCCTTCAAAACTTTTTTGCACCATGGCATAGGAAAAGTCTGATAACTGATTGATAAACTTTTGCGCTTTTCTCAGCTGCTCGCTTTTTGCTGGTATTTGTGACAGGTTTTGACTGGCTGTATCTGCTTGGTCCCAGATTTTTGTCAAGAGCATAAGATTTTGTTTTTCGCTACCTGATACCATGAGTTTTGATAAGTCGTTGGATATGGTTTCTACACTAGCTACTAGGTTTTGATAGTTTTGCTTTACATAGCTATCGATGTGCCGTTCATAAGCTGCATTTTCTGACTGCTGCCATAGCGTATAACTGGTGAGTCCTATCATGGCAACTAAGAGCATGAATATGGTAAAGCGGTTTTTATTTATTTTTATTTTTTTCATACTAATCTCCAGTGAGCATGTCTAAATGCCAAAGTAATGTTTTCCAATTATTTTTTTGATATCACGGCTCCAAATCCATTTGCTGGTGGCAGTGGCTGGATTCCAGTAGTACAAACAACCTTCTGTAGGATCCCAACCATTGAGGGCGTCTTCGGCAGCTTTGAGGCAACTGGCTGTAGGTTCTAGGTTAATCTGCCCATCTTGCACTGCTGTAAATGCCCATGGCTCGTATATGACACCTGATATAGAGTTTGGAAATTCTGGATTTTTTACCCTGTTTAGGATAACGCCACCTACTGCTACCTGACCTGCGTAGGGTTCTCCTCTAGCCTCCCCTGTAATAGCTTTGGCTAGCAAAATTTTTTCGTTTTGGGTAACGGTATTCTTGCCTGTGGTTGGCTTTTTTGTGGTGCCGAATATGCCCATGGCTTCTAAGGTTTGTTTGCCCGCGGCCCCATCCACTCTAAGCTTGTTTTTTTGCTGGAATTTAACTACAGCATTTCTGGTCCCTGCACCGTATTTGCCATCCACCGCTCCTTGGTAGTAGCCCCATCGTTTTAGTTTGGTTTGTATTGTTCCTACCGTGTCACCAGATGAGCCTATTTTATATACTTCTGTGCCAAATACGCCACTAGCAAGTATGCCTGTAACCAGTAGGGTTGTAACTACCATCATTATGATCAAAGCTCTGGAGGTAAATCTCACTCTCATTTTTTATCTCCTTTCCCAAAGGTTTTTTCTAATATTTCTACGCTTTTAAATTTTATGTTTATTTTTTTTGAGCTAGCTGTGGATTTGTTGGCCTCTGGTGATGTGTCTATTAGGCAGAGTGGCGGGAACACCACGCACCACCAGTTACTACCGTCCGCCTCTCCGATATATATGTTAAGGGCCTCGTAGGTGCCCTCAGGAAATGTGACGTTGTCATAGGTCTTTTCAGGAATATAGGTGGGTTTTAGTTCTACCCGCACTGGGTAGTCGTATCCGTATTCTCTAAGGGTTGATTCTGCCACGGCGTGTATGGCTACATAATTTTCTCTAATATAATCCGCTGCATTTAGAACCGTCCCCGACATATTGGGGCTTACTAGGTCTAAGACGCTATCACGGACTTTTAGTTTTATGAGCTGGTCTTGGTATGTATCGCTGTTGGCTACTACGTGAAGTCTGATGAAGTCTGTATTTGATAGTGTTGGGTTTTCTATGCTGTACATCATCATAGCGCTGGTCATAGTGGCTACTAGTCCTAGTATCAGGGTTATGGCTATTTTATTTTGTGCCATCGTAGTTTTTATTTTGTGTAATTTTTCCATTAAAAAAATCTCCTTGTTTGGTATTGTTAAGATTTTTACCAAATCAAGGAGATTTTATACAACTCTATTTAATTTTCTTTTTCTTTCTAGATGCTTCTGCTTGGGTCTCATCATATTCTTGTAGAATTAACCTTTTCAGCTCTGCTATGTGGTTACGCGCTGATCTTCCTGCTAATTCTGTGTCGCCGGCTTTGATGTATTCCAATATGGAAAGGTGCTGTGGTGGCATCTCTCCGGCTCTCTTAAATGTCCCAAAGTATAAATATCTAAATCTAATTACTAGCTCCGCTAGATTCTCTAAAATAGATATTAGTCTAGGATTGTCTGTAGCGTTTACAATATACCGATGAAACTCTTCATCGTATTTAATCATGTCTTGTGTTTTGCCTGTCTCTACAGCTTTGTTGAACTTGTTAGAGATTTTTTCTAATTCTTTTATCTGGTCCTTTGTCATCAGCTCCGCCGCGCGACGAGCTGCAAGTCCTTCTAGATAGGCTCTTACATCTAGCGTGTCTGCTGTGTCTTTAATAGATATGTCTGCTACATGAGCGCCTTTGCGGCTTTCAATGGTCACTAGACCTTCTATCTCTAATTTTCGGATAGCTTCTCGAATAGGTGTACGACTTACGCCCATCTTTTCAGCTATTTCCACTTCCTTTAATCTTGTGTTTGGCTTTATCTCGCTTCTAAGGATTGACGCTCTTAGTTGTTCGTACACCGACTCACGAAGTGGCTTGTGGCTTTCGATCTCTAATTGAGAAAACATTGCTTTTACCTCTCTTCCTGAGGGCACCATGGTTTTTTAGACAAATGTCTTCACCATAAATGTCTCATTGTTTATTTTTTTCATCTCTGTATACGCGCACTCTAATTTGTCTCTGTCAGGGTAGAATGCAAAGACTGAGGGACCACTTCCACTCATTAGTGCGTGTTCTGCACCTAAATTTTCCATCTTGTTTTTTGTATACATAACAATATCATATTCTTTTAGCGTGACGTTTTCAAGAACATTTTTCATATTTTTGTACATTTTTTCGATATTTTTTTGTTTCAGGTCGATTAACAGCTCTTTTGTATTAGGGTGATTCTGTATTTCTGGGATGTTTAGCCCACCATACACTTTAGCTGTAGAGACCTCTATGGATGGTTTTGATAATAAAAATTCCAGCTCTATTCCTTCTAATGGTGTCAGTTTTTCACCAATGCCTTCAGATAAAGCGCATCCGCCTATTATGCAAAATGGTACATCTGCTCCCAATGATTTTCCTATGTCAAGTAGCTTTTGCCTTGGTATGTTTAACTCTAGTAGTTCGTCCATAGCCAGCAATACCGCTGCCGCATTGGTACTGCCTCCTGCTAAGCCTGCTGATACAGGAATATTCTTTTCAATGTGGATTTTGACCTCTAGCTTGTCCTTTCCTGTATACAAATCCATCATGGCCTTAGCAGCCTTGTATGCAATGTTGCCACCATCTGTTGGAATCAATCCATTGTTGGTGGTTAGGGAAATACTATGCGCTGTTGGGGACGGTTCTAAATGAATGTTATTTCGGAATGGATCCGTATCAATCGATATGGTGACTTGGTCGCACAAGTCTATTTGGTGCATGACCATGCACACTTCATGATATCCATCTGGGCGTTTTGACAGCACATCCAAGGATAAATTTATTTTAGCGTAGGCTTTTTTTGTGATTTGTTTCATGTGATTCTCCTTATCACATAATTATACATAAAAAGCAAGGAATTTCAATTGCTTTTATTTATGATTTTTGGCTGCTAATTAAAATGGGACGGTTCTAAATGAATAGGCAACATGTTGCCTATTCATTTAGAACCGTCCCCAATGGTTATTGCATTCTGCGAACGATAAGTATTTTTTCCCCGGATTTTAGTTCGTTTTCTTGCTCTAATTGATTGATTTTGCAGATTTCGTCGATTGTACTTCTGTATTTTTTTGCTATTTTCCAGATGGTATCGCCTTTTTTAGCAATGTATAGCACAATGGATGCTTCGTCACTTAGGCTCTTATCTGGATCCACTAAGTCTACTGATCGAATTAGTGTATGAGTTTCGTTCTTTGTCACCATGGTCTTGGCGCAAATCACGGCATGGATTTCTACCTGTTTGTTGTTTAATTTCTCAAAGTTGATTTCCTTGATACAAAATTCGTTTTCGGCCATCATTTCTTTGGTGATGCCTGGTAGTTCTATGTAGCTACGGAAAGGTATTTCTTGTTTTACCTTGAACACGTCTCCATTTTCTATTCCAACAATACTGGCTACCAGTACGCCTTCAAAAATATTTTTACCATGATCTAGTGATGAACCTGTTTCATACACTCTGCCTTCCATATAGGCAATGCTCTCTGCGCTTGCCACTGTCACTGTCTCTCGAAGGTTAATATCCGTATTGCCTACACCTTGCAAATACATGAATTTGACGTCGTTGCTATCAAAGTTTACGTCTTTGAGGTGGTGGTAAACATCTGTGATAATCTCCCGTTCATGGTTTTTGAATAGCTCTATGCTGGTATCCACATTTATACATAGTTCCATAGAGCGGCAACTTTCTTCTTCATGACCCTTTGGACTAACATGTAATTTAGCTACTTGGAAATTCACTCTGGTGCCAGGAACGTTTTCTGTATCGGCTAGTTTTATGAATTGTGTGAATTCGCATTTGCCTTGATAATACATAGGTCTTGGCTCTTCTTCAGCGCTTATATACAAGATATTGTATGACGCTGTAGCATTGATTACAGCTTTATCTCGGGCAATCTGTCTATGGTTTTCTATAATGTTTACATTTGTTCTTAGTATTTTGGCAATATCAGGCATATCCTCTCTAAGGTGAATATCTTCTCTGATTTCAGCCGTCTCACATTTTCTCTCTGCTAAGTCTGTGTATCTGATTTTCTTTTTTAGGAGCTGCACTTCCTCGTTTTTAACCCCCTCAAACAGCTGTTGTTCTACGTCATTGTACTCTTTCACGTTGAATGTAATCAAAGCCTTAACTTTGAATTTTCTTTCGTTGACTATGGTATAGTCGATGTTTTCTACGGTTGGACACATGTCGAGCTCTTTGGTGTGAGATAGACTCTCTGTGTCGTTTTTAAAACTAATTCTTGTTTCCATTGGTACAAGTGGGTAATCTACGCCGTTTGCTAGGGCTTCTGGTGTATACAAAATGTCCAAAACAAGATCGCCTACTACTCTCAGGCTACCTGCATCTGTACCTTTGTCTGAAACCCTAACCTTTCCGTCCATTAGCACTATGTCCTTCATATCTGGCTTGGTGTCTGGCACTAAAATATCTTCCTCAATAAATACTTGTATCTGAGGCTTTCTCACTATATCTGTCATTTTTAATGAACTTACCTGCAACATAAAAATCCCCCCATTTTTTTCTCTGCGATATATCTACAGGAAATATATGAGTGGGACTTTCTATTTATGCTTGTTTTTTAATTGTTTTCATTCTTGAATGTTACAATATGCTTTTCCACTAAATAAATCGGGTTAAATGACATCTTTGCTTTTCTAAGTCCCGCTATATCCATATCCTCTTCGCGGTTCAACATGGTTATATGTGGGGCCACTCTTTGTATGTGCTTGCAAAATTCATTTGTTATCGTAGGATATAGTCCTCTAAATTCAGTATTGGCTTTCTCTACGTGATCTACCACAGTCTGTTTACCTAGATAGCCTCCCATGGTTAGGGCTTCAATTTGTCCGTTAATTCGTATTAATCCTGCAACAAATCCCAATTTTTCAATATTTTTGAATATGTCCTCTATGGCTTCCGACTCCATGGAGAGTAATGCCATTTCGTGTTCTGGCAATTCTTTTTTGGCATTGAATTTGTTTATAAATTCCATACATTCATCTGCCATGTCTGAGGTCATTTCAATATATTCGTATTCGTAGTTGCTCTTAAATGAATTAACAAAGTTTCTCTTTTGGTGGAAGGCTCTGCCTTTCAAATCTATTAACTCTTGCAAATTGTATATATAGTCATAGTTAGGTCTGTCTTCAACAAAGTCTAGTTCTCCTGGGAATGCTTCTTCTAATATAGGAAGTATATGTTTTGCCACAAGTCTCATGACAAAAGGTTGTCCATTTTCTTTAAAAATTTCTTTCATCGCCAGTATGGTCTCTCTTAGCTTTGCGGGATCGTATGATCCTGTCTTTGTTAGTGGCATATACAAAAACCAACTCTTTGTATCCATCTCTAAGTGAGAAAGGCCGATTAAGCATGCATATTCTCCTACCACTTGCCATGAGAAAAGATTAATATGTCTCCACATATAAAGACTGGAAAATGACAGTCCCGAGCTTTGATAGTCATAACCATTTAAATATTGTTTTAGTTCATCTTTTTTTTCTAATGTAATTTTGTTTTGTAATTGCAATTGAAAATTCGCCTCTTTTCTTATTTTTCCATTTGTGTATCGTTATTTAACGATAGATGAAATTACTTTAAATTCTGGTGCTTTGGCGCTACCCATCATCTCAAATATCACTGCTTCATAGGTGGTGGGCACTGCACCCGCCTGTATCATACGCTTAATAGCATGTTTTTTATCATGGCACTTTCTTGAGGATATGGCATCGTTTAGAACAAACACATCATAGCCTAGGTCTAGCAGGTCCATCACCGTCTGCTGCACGCAAACATGGGACTCAATTCCAGTAACTATAATTGTTTTTCTGTTAACTCTCTTTAACTCTTCTAAGAAAAGTGGTTCTGCCATACAGCTAAAGTCTGTTTTGTCTATGGTAGGTGCATCGCCTAATACCGATTTTAGGGTTCCTATGGTCTCTCCAAGGCCTTTTGGGTATTGCTGGCTGACAATAATGGGCACACCTAATTCTTTAAAACTTTTCACCGTGCGAATAATAGTATCTTCCAGTTCCATGGCATTGTGCATTGCTGGCATTAATTTTTCTTGAAAGTCAATAACCACCAATACAGCGTCTTCCCTTTTGATTCTTCTTTTCATCCTAATCTCCCTATTTTAAAACCATGTTTTTAATTCTTCCCTTAATCCGTGGTTTGTCATGTCAAATTGCAGTGGCGTAATAGTAATATATCCATCTTGGTTGGCCATTACGTCAAATTCATCTGATATGCCGTTGTATGAAACAGGTCTTCCACTATACCAATAGTACTTTTGCCCATGAGGGTTTTCTCTTTGGCTAAAGTCTTCATCGTATTCACGAACCCCCAGTTTTGTTATTTTCATACCTTTTATGTCATTTGGATCAATTCCTGGCACGTTTACATTCAATACTGTGTTTTTATCAATCTTTCCATAGGCAGCCTTTAGAACCTTGATAGCTGTCTCCCCACAAATTTTAAAATCATCTGCGCTAGGCGAGTGGTTGTCCAATGACATAGCCACTGCTGGAATATTAGCAACCAAAGCCTCCATGGCGGCAGATACTGTTCCCGAATAATGTACGTCTGTGCCAAGGTTGGCCCCGTGATTGGTTCCTGAGAAAACCATGTCTATTTTTACATCTTTTGGTATTAATTGGTCCAACCCTAGTTTGACACAATCTGCTGGTGTACCTGATATCTTCCATGCCCTTACGGCATTATTAAGCTCTATTTCTGTTACTATTATTGGTGCTGTCACAGTTATACCATGACCTGACGCGCTTCTTTGTGTATCAGGTGCGCTGACATACACGTTGGCTACACTTGAAAGAGCATTCACTAACTCTTGTATACCTGCCGCATCGATACTATCATCATTGCTGACAAGAATGTTGATTTTTTCCATGGTCATCTCCTACTATGTGATTAAGTCTTACGATTCAAATCCGTGGTCTTTACAAAACAAAGCAAGAGCTGCTTGGTCTTCTTCCTTACACGTAAATAAAATTCTATTTCCTTTGTCTAGTTTTGTACTCCTATGTGGTACTTTATAATCTCTCGTCTGCCTAATGGCCAAAACACTAATGCCTTTTGGCATTCCTAACTCGTATATATGTTTACCCACCGCATCTGAGTTATACGCTACATATACTCCATGTAGCATAATATCATCAAGATCCTCTGAAAAGTCATTAAAACGTCTCAGTCTAAAGTCGTGTTCATGGGTTTTGGCCACCAGATTGAGTTTTTTAGCTAGAGGTTTTAACATTATACTTTGTACCATAACGGATACCAGTGCTAAGAAAAATATTAGGTTAAAAATATAATTTGCACTTTGCATACCTGCCATCATAGGATATGTGGCAAATACTATGGATGCAGCGCCTCTAAATCCTACAAGCCCAATAAATATTTGGTCTTTAAGTGGTGTCTTAAAGACTGTCATAATCGGCATCAATATCAGTGGTCTAATGACAAACATCAACACCAAGGCTAATAAAATCCCTTCTCCTGCTACTGGCATGAGTTCACTTGGAACCACTTGAAGTCCCAATGTTACGAATAGGGCCACTTGCATAATCCAAGATTGGTTATCAAAAAACCGAATCAGCTTCATCTTATGGAAAAAGCTGCTGTTACCAATAATGAGTCCTGCCACATAAATAGAGAGGAAGTAATTTCCGTTAATTGTAGCAGTAACAGAATATGTAAGCATTACGAGGGCAATCCCAAACACGGGATACAGCCCTTCAATATTTAGTCGTATTCTGCTAAGTATTCTAACGGCTACGTATCCAACTATAGCTCCCACAATTAACCCAAACACTATTTCTGTAAACATCAGCCATGCCATGTCTGCCAAAGTATAGTCTGGTTTTGTGATTAGGCTAATCATGACAATCATCATGAGGTAAGCAACAGGGTCGTTGCTACCACTCTCAAATTCCAATATATTGGCGGTCCTTCGTTTTATATGAATCTTTTGCGATCCCAACGCGGAGAATACCGAAGCGGCATCTGTAGGTGCCACTATGGCGCCTAATAATATACATTCTAACATGCTCATATCAGTGATTACATAAGCGAAACCGCCAAATAAAAGGCCCGTACAAAGAACTCCGATGGTAGATATAGCCAATGCTTCTGGTATGATTTCTTTAGAGGACTTCCATGGGAACTCCATGCCACCATAAAAAATAATAAACATTAGGGCTATATTGCCAATCTCTTTTGTCAAATACGGGTTATTATAATGTATCCCAAGAACACCTTCTGATCCAATAAGAATACCAATTCCTAAAAATAAAAGTAAGAATGGCATTCCTGTCTTCGTAATAAGCTTGCTAGCGAATACACAAAATAGCATAGCCACAGAAATTAAAGTCATGATGGTGTAGATGGTCATTGGCACCTCCTTTGGTTACATGCTTGTATAACTTTTATGAGTGCATTCATTATACCATAATTTTTTGGCATTTTATGGCTTTTTTGTGCTAAAATATACTTTTGGCTTTGGGTTGGTTGTTCTTATTTGAGTTCCGTAAGGTTTTTCCAGTACCTGACGGGCATAAAATTTTTCTGACAGCGAGGATTTGTTCTCTCTTTGATGGCTATACTTTGAAAATATGACTTCCACAACGCTTCGTATATGGATTCTGATTGCCAGCCTTGTTGGACCACCTGCTCTTTAAAGTCTCTTGCTAGTGGCCTAACATCCCATCTATTGTGACTATAAAAAACCGCTTTCTCTCGATAGGTATCGTGAATGATAAAGGCTTCATTCTTGTATCTGTCTGCAAAATGTGAAGCGAGTAGCTCTATGACATTGTGATCCGGTTCCACCTCTGCATAGAGAATCGCTTCTTGTATTCGCTGGGTTGGTAGCAAAGAGTCTTCTTGAAAGGATAGACTGCGGGCGAGTTCGCTAAAACGAAGAAGCCCGAGAAGACGATGTTGTTCTGCTGTAACCTTGGTCTCTAGTGCCCTAAGAGCATTGATCTTGGGGTCGGAAAATATTCCGTTGATTTTTTTCCCATGCTTAAAAGCCATAACTAAGTAATCCAATATATCTTTTTCTTTGCCTCCTGCATCTGCTAGAAAACTTCTATATACTAGTACCATGCCTTCGTTGCCCGCTTTTTCATTGATGGCATTGTATACTTTTTGATATTTGGGATAATCCGTATCTACCACCTCAAAAGGATGCAACATATTGGACTGGTATACGCGTTCTTCAAATATTCCTGCCGCCTTATCTTTATAATAATGATTATGAACGCAGGTCAAAAATCCTTCAAAGCTACCATCGTATAAATAATCAATCATGGTAATCCTCCTGCTCAAAAGCTATCTTATTAACAGTGGCCAGCCTGATTGATACAAAGCAGGCTGTGTTTCGAACATATTGACCTGTGCTGTGGGTTCCATCACTAGCAGCGCGGAACGTACCAAATCTGGCTCTGGGGCGGCACTGCCGTAGTATTTGCCACCTACTAGCATAAAGTACTTTGCCCGTTTTAACACCACGCCTATTTTCTTTAAATCGTCATAGGCAATGGGGGCTAATCGGCGTTGGCGCATGATTCTTAGAGCTGATATTGTGCCGATGCCTGGTATACGAAGCAATTCCTCATGAGAAACTTTGTTAATCTCCATGGGAAATTGATCCATATTGCGAAGGGCCCATGAAATCTTAGGATCAAAGTCCATATCCAGGTCAGGGTTATTATCATCCAAAATTTCGTCCGCTGTGTAGTTGTAAAATCGCAGTAGCCAATCAGCTTGGTATAGACGATGTTCTCTACGGAGCGGTGGAGCTGTCATCACAGGTGGCAGTATGGGTGATTCTATTATTGGAATATATGCTGAAAAATAAACTCTTTTCATGCTGAATGTATTATATAGATTTTCTGATGTCTTAATAATCTGCCTATCAGATTCAGATGACGCACCTATGATCATTTGGGTGGTCTGGCCTGCTGGAGCGAACTTTTGGTCATAGCGATACATGGTTCGCTCCTCACGGATGACGGGCATCTCAGCACCGTCATCCCCCTGGGCGGCATAGCTAGTATTCTTGGTGCCGCCTGGCAGGCCTTTTGAACCAAGGCTTTTGCTACCACTTCCTATTCGAAGAGATTTTCGCTCTTCTATGGTATTGGTGATTTGGCGCATAGGACGAATAATTGATTTGATTTTTTTCTGAGGTGCCAGCATCTGAAGACTTTCCTCAGAGGGCATCTCTATGTTCACACTGAGACGGTCCGCCAACAATCCAATCTGATGAACCAGTTCAGGCGACACCCCAGGAATGATCTTTGCATGAATATAACCAGAGAATCCATGCTTATATCTAATCAGTTCTAACGCTTTTTTTATCCGTTCCGCTGTATAATCAGGAGACACCTCCACAGCCGAGCTAAGAAATAGTCCTTCGATATAGTTCCGTCTATAAAACTCTACGGTAAGTTCCGCTAGCTCTTCTGGCTCAAAAGATGCCCGCCTTGTATCAGCAGTACGTCTGTTCAGACAATACTCGCAATCGTAAACACAGTTATTCGTAAACAAGATTTTTAGCAACGATATGCATCTGCCATCAGCAGACCAAGAATGGCAAATGCCCATACCTGCTGTATTTCCAATCTTTCCTTCAGTCTTTCTGTCTGACCCGCTGCTAGAGCAAGACACATCGTATTTAGCAGCATCAGATAATATCTTAAGTTTTTCCATTATTTTTTCCATATGATTTTACGCTCCTTGAACATTTGTTCTATTATACATCATTGTGAACTAATGTTCAAGATAAAATTACAAAAATGGGGACGGTTCTAAATGAGTAGGCAACACGTTGCCTACTCATTTAGAACCGTCCCCTATCTCATCAACAGCAAAAAAAACAGAAGCGCTTTCGCACTTCTATTTATAAGTAAAATATTTTTTTGCTTCAGTCCTTAGCAATGCAGTGGATAATGTCAAGGCTATCACAGCGCCTACTGTGAATTGCAATACATTCATCGGTATGCTCGCTAGTGGCGAGTAGATGCTTCCATACATGATACACTCTACTCCATAATACCCTGCCACCATCCAAAGTCCAGCCCCAATCATGCCTATCAAATGTTGAAAAAACAAAGCTGGCTTTTGCTTCTTCATCAGATTTTCAATGATAATTCCCATGATTATGGCCATGATACCTTTTACGATTAAAGTCCATGGCACCCACGCAGCATACCCAGCCAATAAATCTGTAAGTGCAGAGCCTACTCCTGCTGCCACCGCCCCGTATCTCCATCCTAGCAAAAGAACTGCCATGAATATCATACTATCGCCTATGTGTATATATCCACCTGTAGGTGTTGGTATTCTAATAATATATGTAGCAACCGTAATCAACGCCATCATTAACCCTGTCATTATTAACTTATTAATACTATTATTTTTCATTTTTCCCATT
>JAVBKP010000028.1:0-4488 GCA_031553975.1 Anaerovoracaceae bacterium
GAAATAAATAAATATGTTAAATCAAATTCAACTTTCATATCTGTCAGCATGTTAAGAATCTGAGCACGAATGGATACGTCAAGAGCTGATACAGGCTCGTCACAGATAATAAAATCTGGATTTACGGCAAGGGCCCTAGCAATACCAATCCTTTGTCGCTGCCCACCTGAGAATTCATGAGGGTAACGGCTAGCATGCTCACTGTTAAGACCAACAGCGGCTAACATTCTTACAATAGTTTTTTCACGTTCCTCTTTTGTCTTGTAAAGTTTATGAACATCCAAGGGTTCTCCAACGATGTCAGCCACTGTTAGACGTGGGTTCAAAGAAGCATAAGGATCCTGAAAAATATATTGAAGAGCCTTACGGTATTCTTTTGTAAAATTCTTACCAGTAATATCTTTACCTTTGTAGATGACAGTACCGGCAGTAGGGGTGTAAAGGCTAATAATGGAACGAGCTAGCGTAGTTTTACCAGAACCAGACTCTCCAACAAGGCCTAAAGTCTCATTCTTATAGATGTCAAATGTAACGCCATCAACTGCTTTTACTGACATAGGTCCAGCACTTTTAGACTTCATCTTGCCGCCGATATAGAAATATTGTTTTAAGTCTTTTATTTCTACAATTTTCTCTTTAACCATTAGTTCTGACCTCCTTTACTAGCTTCTGGCTTTGCTAAATCATGTAATAACCAGCAATACACTGTATGGTTTTCTTCTGGTTCAAATCCAGGAGGCATATTTTCAATACAAATTTTCATGCATTTTGGACAACGTGGTGCAAAAGGACAACCTGCAGGTGCATTTAAAAGGTCTATTGGCGTGCCTTCGATTGCGTGCAATGTACCACCGTCACTGTTTAGCTTTGGAAGTGAAGCCAATAACCCGTGGGTATATGGGTGTAGCGGGTTCTTAAATAACTTTTCTGCATCTGCCATTTCTACAATACGTCCGCCGTACATAGTGATTACTTTATCAGCCATATCGGCCACAACGCCAAGGTCATGGGTAACAAGCATGATGGACATACCTATTTTATCTTTAAGCTCTTTTAAAAGCTCTAGAATTTGGGCTTGAATGGTTACATCAAGGGCCGTAGTAGGCTCGTCAGCAATTAGAAGCTTTGGATCTCCAGCCAAAGCCATGGCAATCATAGCTCTTTGCCTCATGCCGCCTGAAAATTCAAACGGATATTGCTTTATTCTTTTCTCTGGCTCATTGATGCCAACAAGGGCAAGGAGTTCGGCTGCTCTTTTTTCAGCAGCTTCGCCTTTTAGGCCAAAGTAAAGATTAAGGGCCTCCGTTATTTGATTTCCAATTGTGAAGATTGGATTCAATGATGTCATAGGATCTTGGAAAATCATAGAGATATCTTTACCTCTGATTTTTCGCTGCTCTTCTTTCGTGAGTTCACGAAGGTTTTTGCCATCGAAATGAAGTTCACCACTTACGATTCTACCAGGGTGGGAAATCAGCCCCATTAGTGAATAGGAAGATACACTTTTTCCTGACCCAGATTCACCTACAACGCCAACGACTTCACCTTTTTTAACATCGTAGGAAATACCATTTACTGCTTTTACTTCTCCAGCAGAAGTGAAGAAAGAAACATGTAGATCCTTTATTTCAAGTAATTTTTCACTCATTTATGCGTCCCCCTACTGTTTTAGACGTGGGTCAAGAGCATCTCTTAAACCATCGCCAAATAAGTTAAGTGATAATATCAGCAAGCTGATTAAAATAGCAGGCTCTATTATTACATACGGATAGGAATAAATCGCTTTGACACCATTACTTACTAAAGAACCTAGGGAAGCCATTGGAGACGATACGCCTAGACCGATGAAGCTCAAGAAAGCCTCATAAAATATTGCTTCAGGAATCTTTAATGTAGCAGTAACAACGATAGCACCCATACAGTTAGGAATCAAGTGCTTGAAGATTACTATTTTGTCATTAGAACCGATTGTCTTAGCGGCAAGAACAAATTCTTGTTGCTTTAGGGAAAGAATTTGACCACGAACAATACGAGCCATATCTACCCAGAATAACATTGCCAGAACAACGATAATACTAATGAGACCAGAACCGGCAGCTTTAAGCCCTATAAGGTTCTGATGTGTGTCGAAGAATCGGTCTAGTGGTGCTTTTAATACCACTTGGAGCAGTATGGCTAGTAATAGCGATGGCACAGAGTAGATAACATCTACAACACGCATCATGATTAAGTCTACTTTGCCACCATAAAATCCAGCGATGGAGCCATAAACCACACCGATAGACACAACGAGAATAGCAGAGATAAATCCAATCAGCAAAGAAATTCTAAGGCCTATAGCACAACGAACAAGCATGTCACGGCCTAGCATATCTGTACCAAATAGGTGCTCCGCGTTAGGCGCCAATTGAGATTTTCCTTCTAGGATTTCCTCATAGCCATAAGGGGATACTTCAGGAATGATGATGGCCATTAGGATTAGTACTGTTACAATAATAAGTGATGCCAACGCCACTTTATTTTTTCTCAACCTTCTCCATGCATCTTGCCAGTAGGACACAGTGGGTCTTGTTATGACAGCCTGCGATTTTTCCTCATCAGTTGCAAGAGCAAAGAGTTTTGGATCTATATTTAGGTTATTGTTTTCTAGATTAGTCATGGTTTCCTCCTTAATCCTCAAATCTGATTCTTGGGTCAACGAATACATAAAGAATATCTACTATAAGGTTCATTATTATTATAAATGTTCCAAAGAAAATGGCAGTACCCATGATAACGGGGTAATCTCTGTTTGTGATACTGTCTACGAAGTATCTACCAAGGCCAGGTATAGCAAATATTTTTTCGATAACGAAGGAACCAGTTGTCTCAGCCGCTACGAGAGGACCAAGATAAGTTACGGTAGGAAGAATAGCATTTCTAAGTGCATGCTTAAAGATTACTTTAAAGTCAGATAATCCTTTAGCCTTAGCGGTACGTATGTAGTCCTGATTGATTATATCTAGCATACTAGACCTAGTCAAACGCGTTATGTAGGACAGAGGCATAAAAGATAATGCAAATGCGGGCATTACATAGTGGAGCGGTGTTTCTAGTCCCGCTACAGGGAATAACTGTAAGGTTACACCAAAGAGCATTATACTTGTAGTAGCCACTACAAAGGATGGGACTGCAATCCCCAAAGTAGCAATAAACATTACAAGCCTATCTACACCAGTGTTTCGCCGTAAAGCACCAACAATTCCTAAAAGTGTACCTGTAATAACTGATATGGCTATGGCTACAAGCCCAAGCCTAAGTGATACAGGGAAGGCCCTAGCGATAATGTCATTAACTGATTGCGATTTTTTCGCAATAGACATACCGAAGTCACCAGTGGTAAGAATTGTTTTAGCGTAGTTGTAATATTGAACTATAAGAGGCTTATCTAAGCCATACTTCTTAGTTAAATTTTCAACCACTTGTGCCGGTAATGGCTTGTCGCCTAGGAATGGATTTCCCGGAACGGCATTCATGAGAAAGAAAATTATAGTGAACATTGTCACCAGTGTCAGCAGGGAAATACCCAATCGCTTTAAAATAAATCTTGTCATAGCTTGCTTTCCTTTATAATTTTTTTATTAACCTATTCACTTTTGTGCAAATAGACTCATATTTCTATATATTATACTGGCATTTTAACAAGTTTACAATACTTTTTTGTTTTTTATCCTCATTAAAAGTGTTAGAATTTTAACGAAAAGGTTGCGCACATTGAAATAAGCAGATATAGCGCACAATCAATTGTCATAAAAAAGTCACAAACTCAATTTAACTTCCTTTTA
Source organism: Anaerovoracaceae bacterium (assembly GCA_031553975.1). Classification (GTDB taxonomy): domain Bacteria; phylum Bacillota; class Clostridia; order Peptostreptococcales; family Anaerovoracaceae; genus JAVBKP01. Next base: position 3,825 of record JAVBKP010000028.1, read on the forward strand.
TATATAGAGATAATATAAATATCAAAATTATATTTGCACTTGTATTAATGAACCTATATGTGATAAAATTACATGACGAATTTACAAAATGGGGAGGATTAAAATTGAAATCTGAATTATTAACAAAAGAGAAAAATCTTGCGACGGTGAAAATGGAGTTTTCAGCAGAAGAATTTGACAAAGCAGTGCAAGATGCATATACAAGAACAAGAGGAAAATATCCAGTTGATGGATTTAGAAAAGGCAAAGCACCTAGAAAAATGATTGAAATGAAATATGGGGAAGGTGTTTTCTTAGAAGATGCTATCAATGGGCTATTTAGGGTGGAATATCCTAAGATGCTTGATGAGTTAGACTTAGAAGCAGTGGACAGACCAGAGATTGACTTTGATGATGCGAAGCCTGGACAGCCTTTTGTGGTTACTGCTAAGATAACAGTAGCACCAGAAGTTGTTGTAAAAGACTACAAAGGCATCAAAGCAAAAAAAGTAGAATACCTAGTGCAAGATGAGGATATTCAAAAAGAACTTGAAATAATCCAAAAGCGAAATGGGCGTATGGTAGAAGTTGATCGTGCGGCTAAGGACGGTGATACAGTACTTATGGACTATGCTGGTTCTGTAGATGATGTACCCTTTGAGGGAGGCACAGCAGAAAAGCAGCC
>JAVBKP010000089.1:0-2845 GCA_031553975.1 Anaerovoracaceae bacterium
ACTATCGTTCTAATTTGGATATCAAAGCAACAAAAACGCTGGATATTAAATTAGACCTTTATGGAGACATAGGAGAAAAAAATGGGCCTAATGCTCATTCTGATCTTTTCCAGGATTATATGGGATTTAAAATTCTTTCTCCGTTTGCCTATGCTGTTCACAATCCTAATGGAACCTTCAATCACGGGACTCCTTCTATTAGTCCGGGATTAGGAACTGCAAATAATGTTATCGGTCGCTTAACATACAATGGGTATGAAAGACGTTTTGAAAACAATATGTATTTCGCTGCGAATGCTACACAAAAATTAGATTTCATTACAAGAGGATTGTCATTAAAAGGAGTAGTGTCTTACGCTTCATTGCAGGCGTTCAATCGTAATATGGGAGTGGCTCAAGGGGCTGCAACAGATTACACCTTCCCTTCTTATAATTATGATTATAAAACGGGAGAATATACATTGTTCACTTCTAATACATATAGGATAAAAGATCCTGGTCTGGATTATAAATCAGGGGACCCTTCCAGAAAAATGACTTTCCAGGCAATGTTAAATTATGACAGATATTTTGGTAATCATCGTTTGTTTGGCGTTTTTCTGGTAAATAAGCAAACTAACATAAAAGCTGCTCCAACTGGCGTTGCAAATCCTGTATTGGTTAATTATATCCCATCCAATACTAGAGGCTATGCTGCAAGATTGGGATATAATTATAAACAAAAATATTTGATAGAGTTTAATGGTGCATACAATGGCTCAGATGTTTTTGCTGCCAAGCAGAAATACGGTTACTTTCCTTCTGGATCTATTGGATGGAATATATCGGAAGAATCATTTATGCAATCGCTGACTTGGTTAGATCGCTGGAAAATTAGAGCATCTTATGGTATTGTAGGTAGCGATCAGTTACCAGGTAAAGCCCAATCAACATATATACATGAGTTTGCTTATTTAACAGCAGCCGCTGAAAAAGGCGATGCGAACTATTATCCGGGAGTATGGTTTGGACCTTCCGGTGGAACTTCTGTATTGAATTTATTGAAAGAAGGTGCATTAGGAAATGATGATGTATCATGGGAAAAAGAAAGAAAATTGAATATTGGTACTGAAATCACTGTGTTGAAAGAGCGCTTGAATATCACTTTTGATTATTTTGATCACTATCGCTGGGATCAAATTATACAAAGGGATGCGGTGTCTTCTATGATTGGTGCTAAACTTCCTATGGCGAATATCGGGAAAGTGAAAAACAAGGGTTATGAAATTGAAGTGTCTTGGAAAGATAGAATAGGAAAGGATTTTCAATATTCAATCGGAGCTAACTATGCTTACGTTAAAAACACTATAATCAATATAGATGAACCGGCTATTTTAGATGCTCCTTATCAACAAGCGACAGGCAACAGTATGGGGCAGTTGTTGGTGTATAAATATCTTGGCTTTTATTCTTCAGCAGATTTAGCAGACCCAAGTGTTCCTAAGCCTGTGAATGGTGCATTGCCGGGCGATTTAAAGCACTTTGATTATAATGGAGATGGTGTTATTACCAATTTAGACAAAGCATATTTTTCTAAACCCAATTACCCCACTACAACATTTGGTTTCAACTTAGGCTTCTCATACAAGAAGTTAAGTGTAAATATGTTGTTCCAGGGTGCAATGGATTTTTCTTTCAGAGCAAGACAAGGTGCTATTCAGGCATTCCTTACCAACTTACAACCTATTCACAGAGATGCATGGACTCCTGAATTGGGTGACAATGCAAAATATCCTCGTTTATCTGTATCCTCTACATCAGATGCAAGTGATTACAGCTCTACATTTTGGATGATACCGGGTGATTATATCAGGTTGAAGAGTATGGAAGTAGGTTACGCTCTTCCTAAAAAATGGTTTAATGTATTGAAATTTCAAGATGCAAGAATTTATGCTACGGGCTACAACTTGTTAACGTGGACTAAATTGACCAAGTTGTATCAATTTGATCCGGAAGCTGCTTCTGGTGGAGATAGAGCTGTTTATCCTCCACAAAAAACTCTCAACATTGGATTGTCTGTAACATTTTAGTCATTAAACTAAAAAAGAAGATTATGAAAAAATATACTGTTTTTATATGCATCCTCATAGCAGTTATATCCTGCAAGAAGGGAGATTTTCTGGATAAAGAAAAGAATTTGGATACTATTACCGAAGAAATGGTATTTACAGATAGTACTAGAATATTTGAGTCATTAAACATGTTGTACTCAGATACTCGCTTTTCTACTAAAAAAAGAGAGTATAATGCTCAAAGCAATAAAAGTCAAACAACAGACGATGAGGAATCAAAATATTATGGTATTTCTCAGCAAGTTTCTCAGTTTGTAAATGCTCAACTTTCTCCGTCTAAGTTTGACGGGCAAATATTACGTATGTGGACTACACCATGGACAAATATCAGAAGAGCCAATTTGTTTTTAAGCCACATAGAAACAATGCCTTTGTCTCAGGAAACGAAAAATAAATTAAAAGGAGAAACGAAATTTTTAAGAGCGTGGTATTATTCTTTTTTGTTGAACACATTTGGAGCTGTACCTATTTTAGGTGATGTTGTTTTTGACGCTGAGGCAGATTTGAATTTGCCAAGAACGCCATACGGTGAATGTGTTGACTACCTTGCAACGGAATTAGATGAAGCCGCTGCATTACTTCCTACTCCTGCACTACAAGATCCGAAAGATATAGGAAGAGTAACTAAAGGCGCTTGCATGGCTTTGAAATCCAGAATTTTTTTATTTGCTGCGAGTCCTTTGTTTAACGGAGGTTTACAAGACATAAAATCGCAATACAGAATTCAAAAAGAA
>JAVBKP010000011.1:0-9427 GCA_031553975.1 Anaerovoracaceae bacterium
ATATGTTTTTCTCATTATAATTTCTCCATTTCTGCCGTTATGGCTGTTAATTCTTCTTCTACCATTTCAGCTTGTACCGATAATGGTAGGCTGCTATAAATATTTTCTTCTGTCCGTGTGATTTGGACTTGGTTGTCCCATACTTTGCCTTGCGTCATTTCACGGGTTAATGCATTAATTGTGTTAAATGCCACTCGCAAATTTTCTTTCTCTGATAGATTTTCGTTGTATTGTATTTCTTCCATTTTATTTCACCTACTTTCCGTAGAAATCAACATGACTAATAGTTCCTGCTTGCGCTCCTCCGCGACCGTCTATGGTATAGACCCTATAATACAGGTATCTTTTATTGTATACTTTGTCTAAAACTTTTGTAGTTCCAGTAAAATCAATAGGAATAACAAAGTTTGAGGATACGTCAACGTAGTTGATACCATCATCGCTACCCTGTATTTTAACTGTTTTGACACCGTCGTTATTAGTATTTCCTATTATTCTAACTTTATAAATCCAACACGGAGTAGTATACTTATATCCAATATTTTGTGGGAATACTCCATTACCTTCCCACCAGTATAACGCTGTGTTTAATGCAGTAAATACTTTCCAAGCTGTTGCATTGTTGATACTTGCGCCGCACACGCCACTCGGCACTGTGTTACTTGTCATAGTCGGTATTGTAATCGGATTACTAGCATCCAACCCTGCAATGGCATTGGGATTCATCAAAATAAACTTTGTCCAATGCTCACTTGCTATAACTTTATCCATGGCATAGCTTGATTTACCAATCTCTGTCATTGCTATTACGCTATTTGTGACCGCCCCCATGATGGTCCCTGTGCATTTAATCATGTAATCTACTGCATTTGTGCTGTTAGCCAATGTCTGCATGATTGATTGATTTGATACTACAGCGTCAAGGTTGGGGTATGATGATGGATTTAAACCTGCTTTTGTAAGCCATGTTTGCCAATCGTCTTCTTTTTCTAGCCAAAAACTTGAAAAAGTTATACTTTGCGTGTGTCCAGGTGTAGAAGTACTTGAATACATATATGAATATAAGTTTCCTGTCACGCTGGATATGTCAATTTCGTATGTGGTAGGGGTATTAACAATTGCTGGTAATGTTTTTATTACTGTTATTCCTGACTCATCAGCTAAACTAGGACGCAGTCCAAAACTAGCCGTTTCCGAAGAATTTGCTGTAATTGACAGTACCTTTACTTTCAACTTTCCGTAACTTGTAACGTCCACTGCATTTACTGTGTAACAATATCCAGTTTGTGGGTTTGTCGCTGATAGCACCATATTAGATGCGCTCTTAGTCAGTGTGGGTGAAGTATACGAACTTGAATATCTCTTTACTCCCCATCCACCAGTTATGGCAATACATTCATCCCCTGCATCATACAGCATCAAGTAACCTGGTTCTGGTTTATACTCCGCATTTACTGCATTACTAGCCACAATCCCATTATTCCCAAATGCACTGTAATACTGGTTTTTTGATGTATCTGCGATTGTATCTACAAATGATTCTGCCGTGGTCTCTGTGACAAGTTCTCCATCTGTGATTGTGGTAGGATAGCCTGCATCGCTACGCCTGATGATGGTATCTTGTGTAAAGAATGTGTTGGTTGAGTTTTTCCAGTCAAGTTTTAGATTAGCAGGATCTTTCGCAAAATCAGTAGGGGTTTTGACTGTGTTGTAGATTTCAATCTCGTCTAAAATTCCATTAAAAACGGTAGTCCCTCCAACCATACTGCCAATGGCTGTGTTACTATCTCCTAATGTAGTAGAGGCGGCTAAGGCTGTGCCTTGTGCTCCCAATATACCGTCTATATAAATTTTCACTCCATTAGGTGTGGTTAATCCATCCCATGTACAAATAATTTCGCTCCATGTATTTACCGTAATTGCATTTGAAGATGTTAAATAAAAATTATACGTTCCACCAGTCCCTTTACCTGACAAAAATTCAACTTGTCCGTTATTGACCCTTATAGATATACCCCAATTCGTTGATGCGGAATTGTTATCATCCATTATTGTTACAATGCCTGAGGTATTGGCAAGCATTGCTTTTACCCTTATAGATTTAGCACCTATTGGTATTACTTTTGCGCTACATGCTACTTTATCAGTGCCTCCTGCAAACCGTCTCCCTTTTCCATGATACCCGTCTACAACCGTGGTTCCTGTTGGTGTCATTGTAAAATTACCAACTTTAGGCACAAGCGGTGTGTCACTATCAAAATCTATATAAGCTACTAAATCACTTGAATACGGCGCAACTGTTTTGCTCCATTTTTCTTCCTGTTTCACAACAGTAAAATCACTAACTGGTAATGCCTTTGCCTGTGCAAAATCCGCCTGTATTTCTTCGAGCGTTCCATCAGCTTTTTTCCTAGATATAATAATCTGTGTTTCCTTTGTCGGTTTCGGTATCACTGACATACTGCTGATTTGTTTAACAGTTTCTGTTGCCTTTTCCATGGCACTTTTAGCATCATCGCTGGCCTTGTCCCAGAGATTGGCATCTTCTGGCTTGATTGTTTCATTTAATTGTCTATTCCCTTTGGGCATCTACATCCCCTCCTTTATCTCTATTTTGTGTTTGATGTCTACCTGTGAAGTAGCAGGGACATATACGTCAGAGCTACACAGGATCATCTGGCCTTTGCGTAGTTTTATATTTGCTATTAAGTCCGTGGTACCCTCGGGCACCCTATATGCAATGACGGCGGTATTGCCTTCTGCCCGCTTGATCTCAAAGTCTGCAACCATGACGGTGTCATTCACCAATACGTTGTCAACGTCCATAGCTGAAAATTTTGCTATATTTTCTAAAAATTGACTTGTTATACTTGATATTTCTGGCATCTTAATCACCCCCAAATCTGTCTGCCCTCCAAAAGATTTTTGACCAAGCAACCATGTGCTGCCTAGCCCATAATGATAAATACACTCCGTGGCGCCTATCTCCTCTGACAGGTTGATAACATGATTCATAAAAGGATTGTTGATATATACCATGTTGCACGGTTTTATTTTTCCGATTAATATATTGATTTCATGATACCAGTTGGAGCTTGTAATGGCTGATTCTACACGCAATGTCCGGTTGGCATGGTCAATGGTCAATTCATACTTGCCCGCACCCATGATTTCATCTAACCGCCCCCGCAAAAACCCCACACTAAATGGCAATGTAAGGGATGCCCGGCCTAGTACCCTTTGCCTTCTAAATGCCAAGTCCTCTGCATCAAGATCAGGAATTATTTTGTATATCTCCTCAAACCCCGCAATCCCCTCCTCATCTGCTGTTAGAATGTATTGGTTCCTCTGGGCCTTCTCAATTTCCCCGTAGAGCCTATCTAACTCCACATTTTCCGTGGCCACAATTTGATCTATCTCATATATCCCATCATATAACGGGGGAAGATATTTGCCGATGTCAGCTAGCATTGATTGCCACCTCCCCCAGCATTGGCAACTCTTGCACCATGGCGGTTTGTTGTAGACTTATATCTACTGTGCCGCCGTTGAGTGTAGTCCCTGTGACGTTGGCTACGCCTTTGACAGACAAAATCGCAAAGTTGATTTGACTAATAAATATGTCTTGCCAATAATTGTTGTAGTCATCAGGCGTGCCCCATTGTTTGCGTATGCTGAGCAAATACGCTGCTATAGACTCTTTGACCTGATTGATGACTTGCCCTGCATTGTAGCCACTAGCAAGGGAAATATCTGCGGCAATGTTCATTGGTGCCGAAATAGCTGTGACAATGGTTACCTTGTGGTCAATAGGTGCTAGCCCAATCCCCTTGCCCTTGACATTCATATCACTTGGGTCTATGACTTCTTGCACTTTGTCTATGAGCATTTGTGAAGCTGGGCTGAAATCCACCCCAATGATGCTGCATTTTACAGTCCCTCCGCCCTGCCAAACAGGATAGATTTGTACATCCCCCACCCCATCTAGGTTCCTGATTTTCTCATCATACTCGGCAATGTTCCCGCCAAATGATTTGACTTCAACCCTTTCTTGGTAGCGAACTCTCAGTTCTTCATCTGTTTCTTCATCCCTTGCTGGAATCAGTAGGTCGTTCATATGGGCCTCTTGCAAATCATTGATTGGCGTAATGGGCATCATATCACCTATGTACCCGTTACCAACACTACCCGCCACCTCACTTTGCAACATGTATGCACCTGGGACGGTGTCACCTTTTTTATCCTTGTATGTATCTACTACAATATAATTGATGTTGGTGCCTAGATTGACTGTAGAGAACCTATTGCCAATTGGTACCTCTTTCGGATTCCCCCCTCGTCCTACAAATATGCCTCTTTTGATGGCATATGTTGCGGGAAACCGGGTCAACCCCTCTTCAGCCACCCTAAGGTCCAAATTCTCCCCCGTGGCTGTCAGTGCGTAGGTTTGAACATGGATGCCTTTGAGGGCAATATACATCTGTGCCAATTCCGCACACACTGGTGCTATGGCATCAAAAATAATACTGCCTTCCCGCTTGTCCACTGTATTTGGTACACGGGAGAGGGCATTGCCCAATATCCTCTCATATGTAAAACTATCTAAATGTTCACCTATCATACGGCGATCACCTCCTCTATTTGAATTTCACCCATGTTTGTCTCGACTACAAAAGAAATAAGACAAGAGTCTATCTCTTGCCTTATGATTTGAAAATGATTTACTTTTGTAATGCGACCATCCATATAAAGTGCTTCTTTTATCTCACCTTCTATAGCAGACTTGATGTAGTCAAAGTCTTTTCCTATGAACTTCTCAAGTTCCGCCCCATAGCCCCAGCCATAAATCATATGTGCATATCTTTCTGTACCCAATATCTTGTATACAGCCTGCCCTATGGCCTCCAGTCCATCAACCATGCCTAATATCCTTTTGTTCACTAGGTCTATTCCATATGTTCTGCTAGGTCTTTCTCTTGTTGGAGCTACAATCTGCTCCACTCGCCCCACTTCTGGTATCATTTATTTCACCACCCTATCCAAAATATAGTATCGTTGCCCCCCTATGGCTCTGAGCAGTACGATTTTATCCCCCTGTTTGAGAGCATTCTTTATTGTGATTTCTTTGTTCTCACCTGATATCTCTGCCATCACTTTATAGTCAGTCAAATGCTTTGGCAGTATGAGAAAAGGAGTGTCCAATTCAAATCTGTTGTCCACTTTCACTTTTATGAACAGAGGGTTTTCCATTACGTCCGCCACCTCTCCATACATGAAATCCGCCATACCCTTGTTGTCTACAGCGTTGAGTGCTGCATCTTGCATGATCTGCACTAATTTCTCTCCGGCCATATGATTTCCACCTCCAAACTCATGATGTGCAGGTCGTTGTTAATGCTATGACAGCATCTTGTGACGATGCACTTATGTTCTAATGTAATATCCAGTAGGGTCTTTATGTCCAGTTTGATCATGGACCCTGCCCATATGCTAAAATCACCCATACATTCAAAAGAAATGGTTCTTTGAATCCTGTTGTGAAGTTTTAGAAGATTTTGGGCTATCTCTTCCAGCTTTCCTTTGTGAATGCCACTTGGTAGATTTTCAAAATACTGCAAAGCCCCCCATCTGTTCTTGTTCTTCATATCCGATTCCACATGCATTAATCTCTCCTTTGTATATGGGTCGCTGGATACTAGTTTGATCTGATTGTACGTATCCTCGTCTATGGTGGATTTGTAGTAATAGTCTGACAATGCCAGTCGATCTGGTTTTGGTTTGTCTTCATCTGTCTCGTCCATGCTATCTCCGATGACGAATAGCGGTAGCTTGGTAGCATCTAGGTGCTGCAATTCTCCTGCATTGTCCCTCACCATGAACCGGGGTGGCTCTTTGCCTGTCTCCCCCTTGGTATCAGCTATATACTCCACCAAAGTCTTATCTAGCACTTCTTGCATCATATAGGCCAGGGGTTTGTTGTCATAGGTCATATCTCCCAGCTTTTTTTCACTATGGTCTATTACCTTGTGTTTGACACAAAGATCTGCACAAAGTTTGTCAAAAATTTCACTAGAACTCATGCCTTTGAAGGTATATGTATCTTTGTTCTTGAAGTAACGCAGTTGGTCATAGGCCACCACGTGGATGACGCCATCACTGCCACGGCTCTTGGTGAAGACATAGCCTTTGAATATGCACTTGTCCCTAGGATACCACAACTCTACCAGTGCCCCTTCATAGAAGGATGTTGGTGCTGTCGGTGACTGGGTGAAGGTAAAGGTCATTTTGCCAGCCTGCCCGGATATCCATGATTCTAGGGTAATGTCTCCGATTAGCTTTGTAACCGTTACCTTTTCCCGTTGGCCATCATCTTGTATTTTTATCACTATATCATCTGTCTTCATACTTTTCTCCATTGAAAAAGTCGCCTGTTAGGGCGACTTTTGTTTTATATTACTAATTTGCTACTCTATTTTCGTCATTATCCTTGTCTATTAATCCTACTTTGACAAGGTCTTCACCTTTGAAATAGATGTCACTGCCAAAAGTCTCATACTTTAACGTTAGTCCCGAATACATTTTTTCAACTACCGCATTCTTCCTATTCTCTACATCCCAACTAGGAATTTTAACGGTCGGAATATCCATCACCACTGTAGTGTCTTTATAGCTCAACGTTATACTACCACCTATTATATTATACATTACCAGTTTCCCGTCTAGTCCATCTTCCACAACAATGTCATTCTTGAATTGCGATAGATCATATTTAATCCCAGCATGCGCTCTTAGCATATCTGGCTCATACCATTCTACATAGCTAATCCAATTTGGATCTTCTTCCCCCCTATAGGGCATCATGCCTTGGTTCTGGATGATTACTGTTCTGGTACTGGCATTCCATGATACACTACAGCTATACTGGGAATACTTTAGCACGGAGGCTATGGGGATGTATGTCTTGCTTCCTACTATGGTTGCCTCGGTATCAATGGTGACTTGGTCTGCACTTTCTCTACTGGCACCACCGTATAATAGATATTTCTTGCCTATTGGCACCCATACTTTGTTGTAGCCATTGACTATGGCTTCTCTTTTTGTTCCATCCCAGTCTACGCTAACATTCAGTGCCTCTAGCACCACCTTTAGTGGCACTTGGGTGCGACCATTCTTGTCTAAAAATGGCATGCCTGTCTCTTGGGTGAATACCACTGGCTTTCCATTCACCGTCACATTGACAGGGTCAGACGCTCCATGGGCTCCTAGTGAGAATAGCAATGTCAATGCCAGAGATAGTATGATGATGAGAGTAATTTTCTTCATGTCTTGAAGACCTCCTATGTTTTACTCTCTTCATTATATACATTTTGGCAATCATTGGCAATAGCAAGGTGGGTTTTGACCATTTTTATTCATTATGATAGTCTCAACACTTGGCCTACTTTGACTTTATTTGGGTCACTGATTTTGTTTAAGGTTGCTAACATCTTGTATTTATTCCCATCTCCTAGCTGCATTTTGGCAATGGCCCACAGCGTATCTCCTGATTTGACTGTATAGGTCTTTGGTATGATTTTGCCGCTATAGCGATTTGATTCTGTATATTTAGAAACCAAAGCCCCCTCCATATTAAGCGCTTCGTATTTTCCTTTGTCATTTGGGTCTATGAATGCAATGTATTTCTTATACTCGCACAATTTCAATGTATAGTAAACATCTTCATCTCCGCCCTCCTTATAGTAACTAAAATCATCTATGGCGACTAATCCCTCTGTGTTTGCCAGCTTAAAATCAATTTCCGATGATGTCATTATTATTGGTTTTTTTAAATCTCTCACATCCTCAAAGAATTTTATACACGCTGTTGGCGAGCGATATTGTTTCTCAGACAACGCTCCGTTTATTAGCGGTGAATTGATATTGGCAGGGAATATACCCTCCAATGTGATCTCTACTAGTTTTGGTGTGCGAATAATATTGATCTCCCCTATGCTTACAATCTCTCGCCTAAGATTGTTGCCATCTCTTATGATTTCTAGCTTTGGCGGATTCACTGGTAGTGTCAAAATGTCCTCGTCATTTCTAAAATATATTTTTATCATTCTATCCCCCTCTATGCCATCAGCCTTCCACTCATAGCCTCAGTCATGATTCTTTCCAGTTCTGCCACAATTGTATTCATCGTTAGAGGCTTTTCTGTTGTCCTCAGGCTGGTAGCCTGCGGTATGGTGGTGGGTGCTGTGGTTCTTTTCATGGCTTTTTCTCTTTTCATCTCAGTCTGTTCTAGTTCTTTGATTGTCTTCATTTTGATATTTTGAACAGCCTTCACATTGATCCCTGGTGTACTTTTTCCTTTTTCTAATTCTAAAGCCTTTCTATTCAAAACCCCTATTTCTATCTCGTCAATGCTTTTTCCTGTGGTTTTCTGCATTTTTTCAATAGCCTGCTTTTGCACCTTTTCATAGAAGGCTTTTGACATTCCCCCTTCTAGCATGGTCATTCTTGGACTTGATGTGAAGGCCGCACCCCTATCATATTGTGACATGGCAATACCAGCCTTTGCTGCGATTTGATAGGCATCTTGACCTTGTCTTAGGCTTTCTTCCAGTGAAATGGGTTTAGCTATAGGAATAGACCCTAACCCCAAATTTCTTTTTTCTTCGTTTTTTGCAAGCACATGAGAAACGCCTAAAAAAGCCGCTGGTGCCCCTGCAACACCTACCACCCCGGCTGTGACAGGTAACTTACTTATATTGTGCATTGCTTTTCCAAAATCAGCAATCCCTTTTATCTCTGCTAGCGCGTCAACTGTATTCACAGCCCCTTTAACATACTTATCATCTTTGATACCTGGAATATATTTTGCACCAATCGTTGCTACGGTCATCAATGCTGCTGTACGTGGTTTGACTATGTTTCGCAAGTTAAACATCTCGAAATACCCCGCTACCTCAAAAGGTTTTTCAATCCCCTTGGCTATTGGGCTATCTGGTTCAAGCAATCGTGGTATTGTCAAACTATAGGCCCATGAGGCGGCTGTCATCTTTTGGTAACGACCGAATATATCCATCATCGGTAACATTGTGTCATATTTGCCATAAGAATCAAGTAACAGTTTTATTATGCCATCACTAGTATTTTGTGGAATTTGAATATTCTCTTCTAAGCTACGTCTCCTACTATCATTTGGCATTTTTCTCCCCCCTTCCTACCTTTCTTTCATATACTCATCAATCATCTCTATGACCAGTGCTTTTTCCCTTAGGGAAAGATTTGCAAACTGGGAAGGCGGCCAGTGAAACGTATGCATGCAGTAATATGCATACATCGTCTCACCATCCCCTTCCCTTATGAGTTTTTTGCTTCTTTCCTTAGTTCCTCTATGTCTATATTGAACCCTGATATTTTCAGAATTTCACTGGATAGG